>CBFDCD010000015.1:0-14983 GCA_965603225.1 uncultured bacterium | reverse complement strand
AGCAATCGAAAGGGCAAAAAAGTTGGCCGGTAAAAGGGACCTCATTTTGATTACAGGCTCCCTTTTTTCTGTTGGGGAGGCAAAATCATATTTTGATCCGGTAAACTATCCTGCTGATGATATTTAAATCGTTACAAGTAATGGTTTAAACGACATACCCTTTGTACAAGTTCTTGAAAATTACACAATAAAGAACCGGCGCCATGAAGCAAAGATTAAAAAATAAAGGCCCATGCGATGAGGGCTAAGATATGCAACCAGGTTTATAAAGACAAAGATAGCGTTTTGTTTTTTATTTTTTTTCTAGCCCTGATGATAACGATAAATTTGTCAGGGAAAGAGGCCTTTTCAGAAATTAGTAAGGATTTAACGCCATGGCACATTGAAGCTGATAGAATAGTAAAGCTCCCAGGTGATAATCTTTATATGGCAGAAGGAACGGTAATTATCACCAGGGAAAACCAGACATTCGAGGCAGACAGGATTACCTACAATATTGAATCTACTGTTATAAATGCAGAGGGAAATATAACACTTTCAACATCAGACGACATATTAACCTGTGACAGCGGGGTGTTTAACCTAAAGGAAAAAACAGGAAAAATAATAAATGGGGTACTTTTTCTCAAAACCAACCACTTTTATATACAAGGAAAAGAGATCAGAAAAACAGGCCCCGAAACATATGTCCTTAGTGGCTGCAGAATAACATCCTGCGACAGAGACCCACCTGACTGGTCCATTACGGGATCAGAGGTAAAGGTAACAATTGAGGGGTATGCCACTGTTAAGAATGCCGCCTTTCGTGTAAGGCATATACCGCTTTTATATTTTCCCTATATCATTTTTCCGGCCAAGACAAAAAGACAAACAGGATTGCTTCCGCCAAGCATAGGGTATTCCACACGTAATGGTATGGATTTTGAGCTCCCCTTTTTTTGGGCTACATCGGAACAGACAGACATCACATTTTATGAACGTTATATGGGTAAAAGGGGCATAAAACACGGCCTGGAATTTCGATACATCAATGGAATTGATTCAAGGGGGGCTTTTTTATTTGATGTCATCTCTGATAAGAAAAAGGAAAAGGATTTATACAACAAGGATGATTTAAGTATAAGTCCATACGAAAGGACAAATGAGACAAGATATTGGCTGAGGGGGCGGTCTGACCAGCAATTAGGATGGGGGACAGATGCAAGACTTGATATTGATATAGTAAGTGACTATGATTACCTCCGTGAATTCAAGGACCCCTCTCTGGGGTATGATTTTAGAGAGAAGATAGACAGGACCTTTGGCAGACCGTTAGATGAAATTCAATCGCCTTTAAGACGTTCTGCCCTGCTCATTACAAAAAATTTTCAGGATTATTCCCTCCAGGCCTCCAGTGATTTTTACCAGAGGCCGGAACATATAGAGGATGACGACACCGCCCAGCCTGTAGCCCGTTTAGGCATGTCAATTCCTTCAAAGAAAATTTTAAATTTACCATTTTTCTTTTCAATGGATTCCGATTACGGATATATTTACAGGGATAATGGACAAAAGGGGCAAAGATTATCTATTAATCCTTCTATTAATTACCCCCTTTGGCCTTTCCCTTACGTGGAGCTTGAACCATCTTTAAAGTATTTTCTGACCTATCAGTGGCTCGATGAATATGAAGGGCAAAGCAGTAAGCAGACCAAAGACAGCTATGAGCTGGGGCTAAGAATTGCTACAACATTGGAAAAAGTATTTAACGTGGAAAGCGGCAGGATCAAAAGCATAAAGCATAAATTTCAACCTACCCTTTCTTATACTTTAAGGTCATATCAGGACGAAGACGACTATAATCCCTGGTATGAAACGATAGATTCATTAGGAAGGAGAAATACAATTTCTCTTTCCCTTGATAATTATTTTAATGCCCGCAAGGAAGATAAAAAAAGAGGAACAACGTACTCTCAGAGTGCACACTTTGTCATTGCCCAGGACTACGATATAGATGAGGCAAAAAGACGTATAGAGCCCGGAGAGAAAAGAAAACCCTTTGATCCTTTAAGGGTCTTTCTAAGTTTAACACCATATCCTTCACTCGACCTTTTAACCTCAGTAAATTGGGATCACTATGATCACCATATATCATCTGGAAGCGTGTCCCTTGATCTGACAATAGAAAGGAACAATAAAAAGCAGGATTACTATGGCGTAGATTTTATCTATACCAAGGATTCTGTAAAGAGCCTGAATTATGACCTCGATATAAATTTGGCGTATGGTTTTTCCGTTGGGGCACAAAGAAAAAGAGACCTCATAACCACGTACGATATTGAAAACAGCTATTGGATTGGTTATGAATCTCAATGTTGGGGAATGAAACTCCTTTACGAATATCTTGACGAAGACAGGAGGGCAATGTTTGTGTTCAGCCTTTTAGGCGCAGGTGAGATAGGCGTATTTTAGGACATAAAAAAAGATTACTATGTTATTTTATCCCCCTGTCTAAAATAAAGCAATATTAATCCCAGCCCTCCCATCAAAACGGAAAGAATCTGCCCCATAGTCATATGAAAAAATATAATGCCAAGCTGGGGGTCTGGTTCCCTGAAAAATTCAATAAAAAATCGAAACACACTGTAAAGGATAAAAAATAGGCAAAATAGAGTCCCTTTTTTCAATTTACGATCCTTTAGCCACCATAGTATTAAAAAAAGGAGGACCCCTTCAAGGATAATTTCATAAATTTGGGAGGGGTGTCTTGGAAGATGACCACCGTTAGGGAAAACCATACCCCAAGGAAGTCTCGTTATCCTGCCATATAACTCAGCATTGAGGAAATTGCCGAGTCTTCCAAGCCCTAACCCTATAGGGGCAGTAACAATAATAAGGTCTGCAAACGTCCAAAAACTGACTTTGTGCTTTCGTAAATACATAAGGCCAAACAAAACAGCCCCTATTAGACCTCCATGAAAGGACATGCCGCCTTCCCATACAGCAAATATTCTTAGAGGGTAGTCAAGATAATAGGGAAGATTATAAAAAACAATATATCCTAATCTGGCGCCAATAATAAGGCCAAGCATAATATAAAGGAAGATATCATTTAGCTCTATACCTATATCAATACTTTTTTTTCTTATTTGATATTTTACCAAAAAATAAGATGCGGTGAAGCCAAGTATATACATGACCCCATACCACCTTACTTGAAGAGGGCCGAGGGTAAATATTGTTGGATTTATGGTTGGATAATTAAGCATTTGTGATTTTGCCTTCTTAGAACACCATAACAAAAAACAGGAAAAAATCAAAATTTTTATGAAGGCTTAGTTTAACCGCTTGTTTTTTTATATTTTCTCAGCTACCTTTGCAAACTCCTCAGTGAACTCTTACGCGTTTTTTAAAAGTTCATTGTTCAGAAAATGGCGCCGATATTTCGCTACAGGATTATAAATGAGAGAAACGTATACGTTTCATAAGCGACTACTTTAATTGTTAATTGTTGAAGCGTAGCGGCCTCCGGCTCGGAGAGAAATCCCGATTTATCGGGTTTAACTTTACCTTTAGTTTCTTAGAAGGTGTATTTATAATCCTTAAACCTTTTTAAAAATAAAAATGTTGTGAATTTTCTAACGGAATAAGAAAAATGGACATTAAAAAAGGAGATATTTTAGAGTTAAGAGTAGAAAAAATAGTATATGGGGGAAGGGGACTGGCTTATAGAAATGAAATGGCAATCTTTGTGGAGCAGGCCATACCAGGGGATATTGTTGAAGCAAGGATATTCAGGGTAAAAAAGAATTTTGCCGAGGCGCGGCTTGTAAGGGTAATTGAGCCGTCCCCGCACAGAATAATCGCACCTTGCCCTTACAGCGGATATTGCGGGGGGTGCAAATGGCAGTTTATTGAGTATGACAAGCAGCTTGAATACAAACGTCTCTTTGTAGAGGAGCTCCTTTATCATATTGGCAAGACGGAAAATTTCCAGGTACACTCTACTATCCCCTCCTTTAAGGAGTTTGGCTATAGAAACAAAATGGAGTTTTCATTTTCAGAAAGAAGATGGCTACTCCCTGAGGAGAAGCAAGAGGGAGTTGAAAATAATGATATTGCCCTTGGTCTTCATGTGCCAGGTACCTTTAGCAAGGTCATAGATATTGAAGGTTGTCTTCTTCAGAAGGAAATGGGCAACGACATATTGCAGGCAGTAAAGGGATATGTAAAGAACAGTAAAATACCTGTATATGGGCTGAAAAGCCATCAAGGGTTTTGGCGCTACCTTATGTTACGCCACTCTTATTATTTTAATGAATGGATGGTTAATATTGTAACAAACGGCCAGAGAGATGATATTATCCAGGACATGGCCTCAGCCCTAAAAAAAAGATTCAAGGAGATATCCTCTGTGGTAAATAATGTTAATGCCAGAAGAGGGGGCACAGCATTTGGGGAGATGGAAAAAATCATTTCAGGAAAGAGAACGATAAAGGATAAAATAGGCACTTTTGTTTTTGAGATATCAGCAAATTCTTTTTTTCAGACTAATACGCCGACAGCTGAGAAACTGTATCAGAAGGTAAAGGATTTTTCCTGTTTAACAGGAAAAGAGACTGTCCTTACTCTTTATTGCGGAACAGGGACAGATTCAATATTTTTAGCCCCGGATGCATCAAGGGTAATCGGCATAGATATATCTGAAAGCGCTATAGTGAATGCAAAAAGGAACTGTGACTTAAACAGTATAGACAACTGTGAATTTTTATGCGGAGATGTAAAAACATTATTGTCTCAAATTAATGCCCCTATCGACCTATTAGTGACCGACCCGCCAAGGGCAGGCATGCATAAAAAGGTGATAGAGCAAATACTAATCATGCTGCCTGAAAAAATTATTTATATTTCATGCAACCCGGCTACATTGGCCAGGGATGTTGCTCTCATGTTAGACATATATAGAGTAAAAGAAGTCCTGCCGGTGGATTTGTTCCCCCATACATACCATATAGAATCTATTGTCAGGCTGGAAAAGGTTTAAAATACAAAGAAAAGTATTGACAATTGATAAACTACATATATAATTCAGTCCATATTTAGGTGTTTGAATAAAAACAGTTAATATTTATAGATACGAAACAAAACATTTTTTGATGAGGGAGGTGAATGTTTAAACGGCTAATATATTGAAAACTCAGAAAAATAAAATTTTAGTCGTATGCAAATTATTTTATGAAGGTAATTGTATATAATAATCAAATAGAAAAAGCAATAAGGGATCTAAAGAGAAAACTTTCAAAAGAAGGATTTTACTCAGAGATAAAGGAAAGAAGGTTCTACGATAAACCGAGCGTCCAAAAGAAAAAGAAACAGGCAAAGGCCGCTAAAAGACTGAGAAAAAAACTGAGAAGGTTTTAGTTAGCGAACAAACAGCTTAAAATATACTCAACAGGGAAAAAAGGAAACCTTGGCTTGGAGTATATATTCTCAGATTAAAACCGAATTATACTATATTGCAGATGGTACATGAGGCGTTTAAAAGGGAATTCCGTTAAAATCGGAAGCGGTCCCGCCGCTGTAATCCTGCGTCTGAAAACAATATCAGATGATCATACACACGGTATATCCTTAAAGGGTTAACGTCACTGATTAGTGGTATTCTAATTGGGAAGGCCAACCGTGAAGTCAGGAAAGTCAGAAGACCTGCCATTGTGATATAATTAAATATATGAGCCATTTATTTAAGGGCCAAGTAAACAGGGTGCAGTCCTTGAATCCATCTGGATTTGAGGACTTTTTTTTAGGAATTTTTAGGCGGGTATTAGTCCAGTAATTGATAATTTGAAAAAATTGCCCCTGTGTAAATAATATGTTGGAAAAATTGACTACAGTTTGCCCCCCCTATTCAGAAGGCGATTTTAACGCCTGATCAAGAGGAAACGCTACGGAAATTCATTCTCATATCCTGTTACTGTCTCATTCCGGGGCTGAGAAAAACCATTGTTTTCAGGCGAGTCCCTTAGTGTGATAATCTAATTGGACCTGACTTCCCATAAAAAACAAATGTTATTATGAAAGGCACTGGGCACCATTTAAGGCTTTAAGCTATAAAAATGATAATCAAGAGATTTAATATAACAATATTTCTGGCAATAATCTTTCTTCTTTTACCCCTTATATCACATGCCGCTGTTTACTTCGATTCGTTGGGAAGGAAGATTGAATTATCTGATGCCCCAAAAAGAATTATCTCTTTGGCCCCAAGCATTACAGAGATACTCTATTTTATTGGATTGGGCGACAGGCTTGTGGGGGTTACCATGTTCAGCTATTATCCAGAGGAGGCCACAAAAAAGCCTAAGGTAGGCCCTTATTCGGAAATAAATATTGAGAGGGTAATATCGCTAAATCCGGATCTTGTTATAGGCACAGCAGATGGAAACAATAGAGGAGATGTTGAAATGCTTGAAGAGGTAGGCATCCCTGTATACATTGTTAATCCTAGGAATATTGATCAGGTATTGCACTCCATAGAAAAAATCGGGGAGGTTTGCGGGGTAAATATCAGGACAAAAAGACTGGCCAGTAATTTGAGACAAAGGGTAATGGTAATAAAGGAAAAACTAAAAAGGGCCGAAAGACCATTGGTTTTGCTTGTAATAAATATGAAACCCATCATAAGCGTAGGCAGGGGCACAATGCATAATGATTTAATAAAACTTTCCGGTGGCAGAAACATGATAGAAAGCCAGAAAATCCCCTACCCAAAAATCAACATGGAAGAAATAATAAAAAAAAGACCGGATGTAATAATCATATCGTCCATGGAAAGAGGTGGGGAGTTTGACAAGGCCAAAAGGGCATGGATTAGATGGTCAACGTTGCCGGCCGTGCAAAAAGGTGATGTCTATCTTATAGACTCTGATCTAATAGACAGGGCGTCACCGAGAATAATTCAGGGTTTAGAAGAGATGGCGAAATTGATACATCCAGAGATCAGATGGGATGAGACGGAATAAATATCATAGAATAACACCTCTAAGGGTAATGAATGTAGGGCTTATTTTATTTGGTATCCTGATAATTTTAGCATTTACATCTTTATGTATGGGCCCTGCAAGCATCCACTTAAAGCATGTTTTAATGTGGCTTACTGACCACGGATCAATTGATCAAACAACGTGGATGATTCTTTTTAAGATAAGATTACCAAGGATTTTACTTGCCGGTGTAGTTGGTTTTTCCCTGTCCCTTGGTGGTGTAGTATTTCAGGCCTTACTTAGGAATCCATTGGCAGAGCCTTTCATACTGGGTATATCAAGCGGATCTGCCGTTGGCGCTATCATTGGTATTTTTTTTGGCCTCAGCATTAATTTAGGCGTGCCCCTTCTTTCTTTCGCAGGGGCTTTATTTACTGTCTTGCTGGTAATGGGCATAAGCAGACGGCAAAGTGGACTTGAATCATCTACATTACTCCTCACCGGGGTAATTGTGAATGCCTTTTTCACGGCTATTATAATGTTTTTTATTTCCACCACCAGTGACGCCAGATTACATTCTATGCTTTTTTGGCTATATGGTGACTTGTCACAAAGCAGATACAGTCAGCTATTAATCAGTTTTCCCATCATCATTATTGCTTCGAGCATAATTTACATCTTTTCCAAACACCTTAATCTTTTAGTGGGGGGAGAGGATTCTGCCCTTCAAATGGGAGTGGAGGTAGAACTGGTTAAGTGGGTATCATTTTTTGGAATTTCTTTAATAACCGGTATAGTTATATCTTTTTCCGGAATAATAGGTTTTGTTGGCCTCATTGTACCTCACATCATGAGGATGTTTATAGGTCCTGACCATAGGCTGTTGATACCGGCCTCCGCACTGGGAGGTGCCTCTTTTATGATAGCGGCAGACACCTTGGCAAGGACAATAATATCGCCCAGTGAACTGCCGGTAGGGGTGGTGACCGCATTTTTAGGCGCTCCTTTCTTTATATATCTATTAAAGCAGAGAGGTAGCCGTTGGACCCAGAACTAACAATGAATAACGTCTGCTTTAAGTATGGCCGCCAGTGGTGTATTCAAGATATAGGGTTTGAACTCAGAAAAGGGGAAATTATAGGCGTCATTGGCCCTAATGGTTCAGGAAAAAGTACCTTGCTGAGGATTATAGACGGACTTCTCAGGATACAAAAAGGAGAGGTCCTTTTGGGAAATAAGTCAATATATCGTTTTAAAAGAGGCCATATTGCCAGACATATAGCAATGGTGCCCCAGGAATCGATTTTTAGATTTCCATTTTCAGTGTTTGAGGTAGTGCTTATGGGACGTTTTCCTCACTTAGGGTATTTTCCTTTTGAGAAAAAAGAAGATCTAGAAATAGCCCAAAAATCTATGGAGCTAACCTCTACGCTTGACCTGTCAATGAGATCTATCCATGAATTATCAGGAGGCGAGAAACAAAGAGTCCTCATCGCCCGGGCATTAACGCAAAGAGCACAAATAATCCTGTTAGATGAACCAACGTCATTCCTTGACATACGGCATAAAGTAGAAATATTTGAAATTATCTCTTCCCTGACCCAGGCCATGAGCTTAATAATAGTTTCTCATGATATTAGCCTTGCTGCTCAATTCTGCCACAGGATTATTCTCCTGGATAAGGGAAAAATATATAAAATAGGCACACCCTCTGAGGTAATCACCACCGAAAATATGAGTACAGTATACCAATGCCCTGTGTTTGTAGACAAAAACCCTATAAGCGATACACCTCGTATTACTATCCTATCAAAAAAGCACAACGGTAAAAAGGAGTCATCATGATTGATGTATTTATCAAAGGTGGGCCTGTAATGTATCCTCTTTTAGCCTGTTCAATAATCGCACTGACTGTTATAATTGAGCGTACTATTTTTTGGATAGTAGAGGGTTACAGGAGAAATCAAAAATTAGTTAACAGTGTTTTATCGCTCGCTGAGCTGGGGGACTGGTCAACGGCAAGGGAAAAAATTGGAAACACTCAGGATTTTATCATAAAGATCCTTGTCACAGGAATACTACATAGGGAATTTAACATGACCAAGGCCATGGAGACAGCGGCCTCAGATGAATTAGACAGAATGAGACGGCATTTATCCATTCTTGACACTATGATCACTGTCTCCCCGCTGTTGGGAATTTTTGGAACAGTAGTAGGAATTATCCTTTCGTTTGAGCTTTTGGGAAAGACCGGCTTGGCCGATCCACAGGCAGTGACTGCTGGATTTGCCCAGGCCCTCATAACTACTGCATCAGGACTAGGCATAGCTATTCTATCGCTTTTTCCATACAACTACTTTAATTCCAGGGTAGAAAAAGCAGCTGCCCTAATAGAAAAGTATGCCACAAGCCTGGAAATAGTGTATGAAAAACTTGACTTGGCAGACAATTCCAAGGGGAATGCTGGGGAGCCCTATGAAGGTTAACATCGGAAAACAGAAAAGGGCAAGGATTGAAATGCTGCCCCTTATCGACATAGTTTTCCTTCTTCTCGTCTTTTTTATCTATGCAATGCTTTCCATGGTCGTGAATAGGGGCATATCTGTTAATTTACCGGTTTCTTCCACCGCAAAAATAGAAAAGGACCTACCCCTATCAGTGGTTATTAAAGAGAACGGCGATATACTGTTCAATGGGTATACTATTTTATTAAAAGATCTCAGCACGTTATTAAAGCTCGGGACCGATAAAGGTGAACACCCGGGATTATTTCTCTCTTCCGACAAAAACGTTTCATGCCAGCGGCTCATTAATGTAATGGATCAGATAAGAGACGCCGGTATCAGCAGGATTTCATTGCAGACTACTAAGGAGAGTAATCCTTGAACAGGTATTTGTTCCTTTCCTTTTTAATTGCAGTATCAATGCATTTCTTTTTTGCATTTACAGACTTCAACCTGTTTAAGCCCCTCCCTCCAATCTCAAAAAAAAAGACCTATAATGCCATTGCAATTGACCTGATTAAACCTGCTCAAACTAAAAAAGCCGTCGCAATAAAAGCGCAGCCTTTGGTTGTTCAGGAGCACAAAAAAAAGGACAAGAAAAAACCAGAGATAAAACCACTTATAAAACCGAGCCTTAAAAAAACGAAAAAGAAACATGATGTGAAAAAAATCATACATAAAAGCCTGAAAAAAAAAGAAAAACCACAAAAAGTGGACGAAAAACCAATCCATTTTCAAAAACCGGATTCTATGCCTGTTAAAGAAAAAGAGATTTTACAAAAGGAAGATAATGTCTTATTACCTGACATGGCAGATATACCAACGGCCTTTCCAGTAGCAAAAGAAGCAGACAAGGAGGTCAATCATCCGGAAAAACCATCTTCCCACACCCCTGCTGCTCCGATTATTGAGGCTGTTCCCATGTACAAAAAAAACAGCCCTCCCCTTTACCCTAAGCTGGCGAGAAAGAGGGGTTATCAGGGCAAGGTAGTCCTGGAGGTACTTGTAACAAAAGACGGCCATGCAGGGACTGTACGTTTGATAACGTCAAGCGGCTTTAAAATATTAGATAAGACTGCAATAGAGGGTGTGAAAAAATGGCTTTTTCAGCCCGGTAAAAAAGGGGATGAGCTGGTAGAAATGTGGGTGAAAATACCAGTCAGGTTCACACTTAAATAGCAACCGTTAACGACCCACGGTTAGGGGCTAATTATTTCAAAACACAACACTCAGCTTAGATAGCGCAAGGTGTTGTCTAATATTTTTTCTTTTGAGAGCAGATTTTCAGGACAATGAGCAATTAATTTTTCAGCCACCTTTGCCACCAATGCCGGACTCGAAGGTTTACCGCTGTAGTACACAGGAGTATCTGTTTCCAGCAACATAAGGTCAGGGTCAATGGTAAAGGCGAGGTTCATGGATTCCTCTGAAAAAAGAATGGACGGCCCAACAGATAAAAAAAGCCCATTTTCGTTGGTAATTCTTATAAGCTTATTTGAGTGAGCAAACCAGTGCATAAGGGTATTAAGGCCGGTTTTTTTGTGGAAGGCAACGGCCTCATCCATGGTTTGCCGAAGGGCCCTTCTGGAATGAAGATTTACCGGTAAATTATTTTCAGACGCTACGTCCATTTGATCGTGAAGAGCCCGTATCTGCCTCTCTTGTTCCTCTGCTGTTTTAGCATATTTATAATCCAGGCCAATTTCCCCGATGCAGGAAATTTCGCGAGCATGGCGCTTTAAGAAGCCAAATGCCCTTTCCAATTCGCTCTTATCCATTCTAAGGAGATTTACCGGATGAATTCCAAGGCCTGGAAGTACAAAGTCAGGGAATTTATCCCTTAATCTCAATGTGTTTTCCATTGTGTCCGTGTCCTCGGTCACTACAATTGCCTTTGAAACACCGGCATCGCATGCGCGGAGAATGGCATCTTCTATGCCGGATAACGAATAAAGATGGCAATGGGCATCAATTAATTTTGTAGAATTTTCATTATATAGCATGCCTTTAAATATTGCTCCTTTGTCAGACCTTCTATCTCATTCTATTGAACAATTTGGTGCATACGAATTACCGTAACGAGAGTGAAGAAGGTTACATTCAACCATTTCGTTTGATTTCAGCGTCAATGATATTAAAGAGGTGGAATGGATTATTGTTTTTAATTCGCTTACCATTGATAAAAATGGTTGGGGTCCCTTGAACACCGATCTTTTTGCCATTGATGATATCTCTTGCGATAATATTTTTAATAGATTGAGAGCTCATGTCTTTCTCGAATTTTTCCATATCAAGCCCGAGACATTTTGCTATCTCCTGGATTTTAGCATCATTTATGGATTGATGGTTTTCGAATAGTTTACGACGAAATTCCCAGAATTTATTTTGTCTATTTGCTGCCAAAGCCGCTTGCGCTGCTTTCATCGCGAACATATGCCTGGAGAGGGGAAAATGTTTGACAATTAGTTTGACCTTATCCGGATATTGATCCAGCACCTGCTGGATTAGGCGCTCTATCAGAGCACAGGAGGGTCACTGGTAATCGTCAAAAATTGCGATGGTCACCGGTGCATCTGCAGGGCCTTTAAAAGGGCGTTCGGAAATATCGATATCATAGATCGACTCCACCTGGATGATCTTCAGGATTTTGGAAGTGCTGCTGGTCAGGATAAGTTGCTTGTTTTTTAAAGAATAGGCTATTCTGTCGAAGGTATCGGCAAGCGGAATGCTGTTTATGACCTTGTTTTCTTTTAAAGAGTAGACAAGCACCTTCTCTGGCGCAAGTAAAAATACAAGCTTCCCATCTTCCGAAGTGGCAATATCAAGAGCGTGAAACCCTATGTTTGTCTGCCTGACAGGTGTAAGGTCTACATTTGCATATGCTATATGGAAAAATAAAAGTATAATTATTGGGTAAGCAACAGAAAAAATATGGAGAAACCCTCTTTTTATAGTATTTTTCATCATTTCTTTATCTTAAATATTTGGCGGCTTTGTATTTTAAAGATAAAACATGGAGACTCATTGGAATTTAATTATTGTTTACTCTGTATTGAGTTGCTCAATCAACTGAATTATTCCCATTTTTGCCTGACGACCTATGAAATTACTTTTGAAAATGTACTGTAAACATAAATACAAAAACCAGGTAAATTTCAACCTTTATGATTTTTATATACTCTAAGCGTATCGCTTTTTCAAGCCCCCTTTCCTTCATTGTCTAAAAAATAGGTAACCATATAGTGGCCCAATCAATAATGTTTACCATCTATATATGCGCCTTGTAGCAGTTACAGTGAAGGAGGTGTTTTTTCTTCCACTCTTCTAAGAAACTCCTAAGAAACTAAGTTTAAAATTAGCCCCGATAAATAGGGATTTCCACCACAAGGAATACGAACAATTCCGCGAGAAATATGCCGGACAGGTCTGCTACGCTTCAACAATTAGAAATTAAAATAATCATTGATCAAAGTTTGCAGTTGACATCAAGGCATGTTCTTTACATACTCTATGTAAAAAATGTCTCATATGTTATTAAAGATTTTTTATACAGGAGAGAAAAATTTATGAAGATGCCGCAAAACAAGACAAAGATAGTATGCACAATAGGTCCTGCGTCGGAATCTCCTGAAGTTATGGAAAAGATGATGCTGGCAGGTATGAACGTGGCCCGTTTAAACTTTTCCCATGGTGATTTTAATAGCCATAAAAGGGTAATTGGAAATTTACGGGATGCTGCCCGTGCCACTGGGCGCAGGGTGGCCATAATGGCCGACCTTCCAGGCCCAAAAATGCGGTTAGGCCAGTTGGCTATAGATCCCATAAAGTTAAAAAAAGAAGATACCTTAATCTTGACAACCGATGATATAGTTGGTGAGAAGGGACGGGTATCCGTGTCATTTACCCGCCTTCCAAAGGTCGTGAAACAGGGGGACACCCTTTATATTAACGACGGCTATATTGAAATTGAAGTTATAAAAATAGTGGAAAATGACGTCTATTGTAAGGTTATCATCGGGGGGAAATTAGGTTCTCGAAAGGGCTTAAATCTGCCTAACATTGATCTTGGAATCAGCGCTTTTACTGACCGAGACCTCCAGTGCCTTGAATTTGCCATGGAGGAAGGGGTAGATGAAGTAAGTCAATCCTTTGTGGAAAGCGCCGCTGACATTATCGCTGTGCGTGATGCGGCCAATACAATGGGGTACAACCCTTTCATCATTGCCAAAATTGAACGTGCCGCGGCAGAAGACAACTTAGAGGAAATACTCAGGGTAGCTGACGGAATCATGATAGCAAGGGGTGACCTTGGAGTGGAAAGACCGATTGAGGGAATTGCCGTGGCCCAGAAAAAACTGATTTATCTGGCAAACCTCAAGGGCAAGCCTGTAATTACAGCCACACAAATGCTGGAATCGATGATAGTTAATATTCGTCCTACCCGCGCAGAGGCAACGGACGCGGCCAATGCCATTCTTGACGGCACTGACTGTGTCATGCTATCCGGAGAATCGGCCATGGGTAGTTATCCGGTAGAGGCCGTAGAGATGTTAGCAAAGATTGGTGTCTCTATTGAACCACTCCGCAAGCTTAACCAGGTGAGGGACGCCCTAAAGGAGTCAGTATATAAAGAAAATAAAAATCTTAGTGATCTGATAGCCCTCAGTGTTGAGGCAACATTGACACGTATTTCTCCTGCGGCAATTTTCGTTCCCACCAGGGGCGGTGCTTCTGCAAGAAGCATTACGCGATTCAGGCTCCCTGTTTGGATAATGGCCGTCAGTTCCCAGGAGGCCACATGCCAAGAGCTCCAGTTTTCATATGGGGTGTATCCAATTCATGAACCAGACCATCCTGAGGATTGGAAGACCTATACAAAAGATTGGCTTCGGTCTCACGAAATAGAGGGTCAATTTGTTGTGCTGACCGAGGGGCCCTCATCAAAACATCCGGAAACAAACAACAGAATGGAGATTATCGACCTTGAGCATGCCTAAGGCCATTAAAAATACTCATGAAGGCATCTTATGCATTTTTATTTTATAGCTGTCACAAACAATTAATTCAGGCAACTTAAAAAAAGGAGGTAAAAATGTTTATAAAGGCAAAAAAATGGATTAAGGCATTATCCCCTAAGTTTTTAGTAATTCTACCCTCTATTTTTTTAATCTTATATTTCCATGGACCTGCCATGGGAGCAGTCTTGCATGTAAGCGGGGATATAGGAACTTCAGGCAATGGTACAACCTGGTCGGAGGCATTTTTAACCATACAGGAAGAAGTCGATGCTGCAAGTGCCGGCGATGAAATCTGGATCAAAAAAGGTGTATAAAAAATATCCACTCAGATTGATATTAGTAAGTCAGTAAATATATATGGTGGTTTTGAAGGCACGGAAGCAGAGAGAAACGATAGAGATTGGGCAGAAAACGTTACGACGGTAGACGGCCAAAACACTACACGATGTTTTTATATAACAGCAAACCCTACCGTAGATGGCTTTACTGTTACCAAAGG
>CBFDCD010000014.1:0-15791 GCA_965603225.1 uncultured bacterium | reverse complement strand
CATTACCCTGCCCGGTGTTTTTTAGATGCCATTGGTCCTGAAATAGAGGGTCATCCGGAATGGCCCTTTTTCTGGCTGGCCTCAGCCAGTGAGGATATGCATAGTTGACATACCCGGATTCAAAGAGCCTTGAAGCTATATCAAGGGAGTTTAATGGACTATCTGTTTTATATAAAAATGTGTTTTCGGCAAAGCCAAACTGCTTCAACTTTTCTAAGCCAAATTCTATTTCAATAGATATAAGCAGGTCTTCACTAACATTTTGAGCGTACTGTACTATAATCTCATTCATCAATACCATTTTTCCACCGGTCCTCTTCTCCTTGCCTTTATAAAAGACTGGATATAAGAGACTCTTAGGGGAAACACTCCGTATTGCCGTTCTTACATCAAAAGCTTTAAAAGACTTTAGATAAACGACAAAATTATTTCTTTCTGTTATGACAGCATCAGGATAGAGCCGCTGAACAAAGGAAACATCATCTCTTTGCCTGTCTGTTTTTCTCGAAATTAAGGCCATTTCATCCGTGGCCATCCAGACCCTCTTTTCAACACCCCGATCATACCAGTGCATAAAATATTTTCTAAGTCCCAGGTCAATCGACCCCAATTCAGATTCACAGTGTGTTTTTGTAATATGGTAAAAGAGTGCAAATGCTGTAATGAATATAAAAAAGGCTGATTTTCTCATTTCTCTGTTGTCCTGCAGGGTTTTAAAGTTTAAAAATATATGAATTATCTTTCCGTAAATATTCAGGTATATTGCCACAAAGGCACTAAACCACAAAAATTATGGAATTATTGTATTGATGGTCCTGCTTGATATCTTGCGTATTAATATTATTGAGAAAACCCGGCCACCTATGCATTGTTTTATTGATATCAGTCTTTTTTCGTGTCTTCGTGCCTTAGTGGCTGAGTTACAAAAGATCTTAAATTACCCGTTCAACAATTCCCATTTCATCTGGAAACCGTGAACTTTGAACCGTGAACTGCTGCAATTTCTTTAAACATTCCCTTTATATATACTATTTCCTCACTGCCTAATAGTTTTGCTGAGACAAAATATATAATCACACCAGAGACTATGGTGCTTGAAAGACCTATTGTTAACCAGAGAGTATTTTGCGTAAAATGATATGCAAAGACCTTCGAATAAATAAAAAATATAAAGGCGGCCATAACCATAGATGAAATAAGCGACCTTACCATTGAACCTACAACTACCCGTTCTCTCATTCCACCCAATCTCTTTCTCAACAAAAAAATAAGTATAAATAATTGTACTGTTGATGCAAGGGAAAGGGCAAGTGCCAGACCGCCGTGCTTCAAAGGACCCATCAATATGAGAGAAAAGATAATGTTTGAAATCATGGCAATTGCCGCTACCTTGGCCGGTGTTTTTGTATCCTGCAGTGAATAAAAGGCAGATACAAAAATTCTAAGACCTGCAAATGACCATAATCCCAAAGAATAAAACAGAAGCGCCTTGGCAGTCATTATAGTGCTGAAAGAATTAAATGCCCCCCTTTCAAATAACAGTTTCACTATCGGCTGCCTTAAGACAATTAACCCCACCATTGCAGGAATTGTTATAAACATGGTAAGTCTCAGGGCGTGGGAAAGTGTGTCTTTTAACATAACAATGTCACCGTCAGATGCCTCTCGTGAGAGGGACGGCAGAACTGCGGTGCTTATTGCTATTGCAAAAACTCCAAGGGGAAACTGCACTAACCTGTCTGCATAATAAAGGTAAGAAATGCTCCCTTCTTCTAAAAAAGAGGCTAATAACGTTCCAACTAACTGATTAATTTGATAAATTGCAGATCCAAATATTGTTGGAATCATAAGCATCACTATTTTTCTCAATGCTGGATGCCTTAAACTCCATCTGGGGGCAAAGGACATGCCCTTATGTATCAAAAAAGGGATCTGCAATGCCAACTGCAGAATACCTCCCCCAATAACACCAATGGCCAAACCTGCTGATGGTATCTTCATATGTGGTGTCAGAAAAATCAGTGTGGCAATCATAGAGAGATTTAAAAAAATAGGGGCCGCAGCAGGTGCTGAAAAATGCTTAAGGGAATTAAGCACCCCACTGAAAAGGGATAACAGACTAACGAGAAATATATAAGGGAACATTATCCTGGTCAAAAAAACCGCGAGGTTATGTTTTTCTCCTATACCACCGAAACCTGGAGCAATAATTCTTATAAGAAATGGTGAAAATACAATGCCAACAATTGTGAAGAATATCAAGATGATAGTCAGGGCTGTTAAAACGGTTTGAGCAAGGTAGATAGCTTCATGTTTAGATTTTTTTTGAAGGTATTCAGTAAAAACAGGTATGAAAGATACTGAAAATGATCCTTCGGCAAACAATCTCCTGAAAAGGTTTGGTATACGAAAGGCAACAAAAAATGCATCTGCTACCATACCTGCGCCAAAGAAACTTGCTATAAGAATGTCTCTTGTCAAACCCATAATCCTGCTAAGAAGGGTAAAAATACTAACTATTCCAGCTGCCCGGGTAACAAGTTCATTTTCTTTCATAAAAAAACCTTGACACAATCATTGTATTAGTTTAATGTCTCACGAAAATTTAGAATTCAGGAGGTAAAAAATTTGGCAAATCATAAATCCGCTATTAAAAGGGACAGACAAAATAAGGTACGAAGATCAATAAACATGGCATATAAGACAAGGGCTAAAAATGCCGTTAAAAAAGTAAGGCTTGATATAGCAGGCAACAAGGTTGAAGATGCACGCCTGTCCCTTAATGAAGCAACATCAATTCTTCATAAAATTAAATCTAAAGGGATAATACACAGGAATACTGCAAATAGAAAAATCTCCAGGTTAACCTTGCAGGTAAACAAAATAGCTGCTATAGGTTCCCAGGAAAACAAAGACGAAATATCAAGTTCTCCAAAATAATATCACCTTTTGAGCCACTTTTAATTAATTCGTCCGCCTTGTAAATATGGTCCAATGACTCGTAAAGTTCATTTTCCTGCCATAATTCTCCTTGTGAAATGCACTTTCTTACTACAAAGTCAGGCAAATGTCTTAATTCTTGGGCCATATTTTCCCTTCCTCCACCTACTTCTACCGAAGATTTAGCTGCCAAAATCAACCTGATTTGCCTTGCTAACATTTGCAAAAGGCCTAACAATCTGTTATTTTCTCTTCCCTGCGTGTCAAAAAATCTGCTCAAGGCTTCAGTAGAATGAGATGCATCCCTTTGAAAAACGTAATCTACTAACTCGAAAATAGTATAGAGCTTGCTAAAAATAGCTAATTCTTTTATCTGTTCAATGCCTACATTTGAGTTTGGATATCTGAGTGATAGTTTTACTATTTCACTATAAATATCCCTCAAATTGTCGCCGACCATCTGATAAAGAAACGATGGCGCATCTTTTTCCAAAATGAGCCCTTCATCCTTTGCCCGGCTTTGTATCCATCTGCATATCTGCTGTTCATTTAATTTTTTAAAATTTACTGCCCTTCCGTATTCTTTAATTTTTTTATAGAATTTATTTCTTAAATCTATCTTTTCCGATAACCATATAATACACGTTGAATCAACTGGATTATCGAGATATGTAAGGAATGTATCCAAGGCAGTTTTAGCGAATTCTTCAGTATTCCTAACAAGTATCAGCCTATGTGAAGACATAAAAGGAAGCGATCTGGCCCTGATGAGTATTTCATTCGGTGAAATCTCTCCGCCATAAAGGGTCTCTAAATTAAAATCCCTTGCTGATTGAGCAATAAAACCATCTTTTATCTTGTCAAGGGTTATCTCAATCCAGAATTCTTCAGGCCCATAAAAGAGATAAAACGGTGCGAGGGCGTTTTTCTTTAAAGAGATAAGAACACTGTCCGGCGTTAAATACTGCATTAAAACCTTTCCATAGTCCTTGAATAAATCCTTGTTGCAAAACTGTGAGCTATTGATATAAATGCCTGGCGTTGATTATGAATTGTGCTCAGGGGGTCTGTGCTGACCTGAAAGTTTGCTTCTTCAGTGAGGGTAGAATCCTGCCAAATTATCTTTCCTGTCTTTGCATCTGTCAATTTTACATGTAGCCTTACCTTTAATGTTCGCGATTTTGTGACTTCATCTGTCGAGGTATAGCCATGTATGTTCTGTCTTAATACTGAATAGGTTAATGGGATTGTATTTATAGAATGAATTCTGCAGTATAAAATACCTTGGGCTTCATCTTTTCTAACAATTCTTACCCTGGAATGTGTTATAAACTCTTCTCTGACTATCCTTGTAAAATCGCCTTCCAGTCCCATAAAAGAAGAGGGACCGGGAAAAACAGGTATGGCTATTGAGTCTAATCTCATACCTATTGATCCACCGGCAGGTCTAAAACGATAACCGCAGCTAAATAAAGTAAGGCATACTATCAATATAAATATAAAATCAGCGGTTATTAAATATGCTTTAGCCTTTTTTCTTTTAAGTGGATGGATCATATAAGTTATATAACTATATTTACCAGTTTGCTCTGAACAACAATAACCTTTTTTATTGTTCGCTCTCCAATAAATTTCCGTATTTTTTCATTTGATAGTGCCATAGCCTCAATTTCCTTTTCACTTAATGAAGCCGGCACCTCTATCCTGCTCCTGACCTTGCCATTTACCTGAATAACAATTATGCGAGTTTCTTTTTCGAGAAACTCTTCCCCATACTGTGGCCATGAAAATTCAACTAAACTATTTTTATACCCCAACTCACTCCATAGTTCTTCTGAAATATGTGGAACAACAGGATTTAGCAGGATTACCATAGTTTCTACAGCCTCTTTTATAACAGACCAGTCAGTCTCGTTTAATTCTTTTTCATCGTTTATTAACTGATTTATCTTATTAAATAATTCCATGATTGCGCTAATAGCGGTATTAAAATGGAATCTGTCTTCAATATCCTCAGTCACCTTTTTTATTGTCAGGTGTATTTTTCGATATATATCCTTTAAATGAGGTGGGAGGGATAAAAAATCCTTGCAGTGACTGCTTTTTCTTAAATTATCCATGTTTTCAGTCACTATACGCCATACCCTGTTAAGGAACCTCCAGGAACCTTCAACGCCTTCATTATTCCACTCAAGGTCCCTATCTGGTGGAGATGCGAATAAGCAAAACATCCTAACAGTATCTGCCCCATATCTGTCAATTAACTTCTGGGGGTCTAATACATTCTTGGTAGATTTTGACATCTTAATAGAAGGTCCAACCTCTACTTCCTCGCCGCAGTGAATACATGTGCCGCCTTTAACCTCTTCCGGGAAAAGATATCCATGTTTTTTGCATTTTACTGTCTCTTTGCAGACCATCCCCTGGGTTAAAAGATTCGTAAATGGCTCATCTATTGTTAAATAATCCAAATCCCTTAGAACTCTTGTATAAAAGCGTGAATACAGCAAGTGTAGTATGGCATGTTCAATTCCACCTATATACTGGTCTACCGGCATCCAGTAGGACACCTTTTCTTTATCAAATGGCCCATCATTGTATCTGGGAGATGCAAATCGGTCAAAATACCACGATGATTCAACGAAGGTATCCATTGTGTCTGTCTCTCTTTTTGCTTTTTGGCCACACTTGGGGCATTTTGTCTCATAAAAGCTGGTCTCAGAGGATAATGGCGATTTTCCTCCTTCTTTAAGGTCTAAGTCAAGGGGAAGGACTACTGGCAGTTGATTTTCCGGAACCGGCACCACCCCGCACTTTTCACAATAAATGATAGGTATAGGGGCGCCCCAATACCTTTGTCTGCTTATTCCCCAATCCTTCAGACGATAATTTATTGTTTTATGGCCCATACCCTTAGACTCAAGGTAATCAGCTATATTGTCAAGAGCATCCCTGTTTCTCATACCATTAAATTGGCCGGAGTTTACTAAAATACCATCATCTACAAAGGACTCGGTCATTTCCTCCTCACTCATTTCGCTGTCTTCCGGCCTTATTACAATCTTTAAAGGCAAGTCATATTTCTTTGCAAATTCAAAATCCCTTTGATCATGGGTAGGAACTGCCATGATTGCACCTGTGCCGTATTCATAGAGAACAAAATTGGCAATATATATGGGCATTTTTTCATTAGTCATTGGATTTAAACAATATCTGCCGGTGAATACCCCCTCTTTGACGGTAAAATCAGCTGTTCTCATAAAAGTATCAACTTTAAGGGTTTTCTCAATAAAGGCATCGACGTTATCCTGTTGAGCTGTTCCTTTTGTCATTTTTTTTACCATAGGATGCTCTGGGGCAAAACATAAAAAGGTTGCACCAAAAACAGTATCCTGTCTTGTAGTAAAAACCTCTATAGTGTAATCATAATCTATTACAGGAAATTTTATAATAGCGCCGTGGCTCTCACCTATCCAGTTTTTTTGCATAGTCAATACTTTATCCGGCCAACCTGGAAGATTATCACAATACTCAAGCAATTCCTTTGTGTACTCTGTAGTTTTGAGAAACCAGCTATCCATCTCTTTTAAAACAACCTCCTGATCAGTATGCCTCCAGCAACACCCATCAACGACCTGTTCATTGGCCAATACTGTCTGACATTTCTCGCACCAGTTAACAAAGGTTTTTTTCCTGTATGCCAGGCCCTTTTCAAACATTTTTAGGAAAACAAGCTGTTCCCATCGGTAATACTCCTCCCGACATGTAGCCAATTCCCTATCCCAATCATAGCTAAATCCCATCCTCTTTAACTGAGACCTCATATAGTCTATGTTATCATATGTCCATTTGGCAGGGTGCGTGTTATTCTCTATAGCAGCATTTTCCGCCGGCATACCAAATGCATCCCATCCCATGGGGTGGAGCACATTAAATCCCTTCATCCTTTTATACCGAGCAACTACATCTCCAATGGCATAATTTCTAACGTGTCCCATGTGGATTTTTCCAGATGGGTATGGATACATTTCAAGCAAATAATACTTTTCTTTAGTATTGTCTTCAACTGCCTTAAAACAATCTTTCTCATCCCAATAAGACTGCCATCTCGATTCTATTTCACGGGGGGTATATTTTTTCATTTTAGACTCTTTAATGTTATTAATTAGGTTCAATCAGTAGTGAATAATCAACAATGGGACCAAAATATGACCGTAACTCTTCTTCTAAGTCTTTTAAATCTTCTCTATATGGTTCTTCGATAAGAAAAACAACCTTCATCTCATCACATTTTTTTTTGTTACAGTAATTAATCAAATTAATTATAATAGACTGTATCAAATCCTTATAATGAGTTTTTATTTTTTTTTCATAGGATATTATTATTAATATGTCATATAAATGGAGCCTTTCAATGGTGATTAATGCCTTTTTTGCAACACTATCGATAATATCTCGCGAATAACCGCTAACCGGCCCTAACCCAAAAAATAATAATTTATCGGCATTAATTTTGTCTTGCGGGGCAATGAGAAATACCTCTTCCTGTTTTCCAGTAAGGAGGTGAATTTTCCTCAAATAGCTCAAATGACTTTCTAATTTTTTATTTAGTTTGTGAAGGTGACCATTGGAAAAGGTTTCATTTTCAAATAAAAAACCAACTAATGCCTGAGACCATAGTTGATTGATATCCCTACAGGTTAATAATAAATCCAGTTTCATATCTCCACTGCATTACTAGACTGATTTTTCAAGGTTTTTTTTGGATCCGCCTTTATATTATTATAGATTTTATCCAACAATCCGTTAATAAATGCGCCTGATTCCTTGCCTCCAAATTTTTTCCCTAAATCTACTGCCTCATTAATCGATACCTTTAGTGGAATTTCATCCCTATTCAAAAATTCATATATTGCCAATCTCAGTATGGCACGGTCAACTCTTCCAATACGCTCTAACCGCCAATTCTTAGAGGTTTTATCTATGAATTGATCTATCTCTTCAAGACAAAAAGAGACACCTAAAACAAGATCCCGAGAGAAAAGTTTAATATTTTCAGGTGCATCAAAATTATTGCAGATTAAATCAAAACATTCTCCTGGATCAGTCTTAAAATAATCCAGACTAAAAAGAACCTTTATTGCCAGCTCTCTTGATTGTCTTCTCTTACCCATTTGTAGTATTAGGTGCTTATATTTAATCTAATTTTTTAAACAAATTTACCATCTCCATAGCAGAAACAGCAGCATCCCATCCCTTGTTACCACTCTTGGCCCCGGCCCTTTCAATGGCCTGTTCTAACGTATCGCATGTCACAATACCAAACGAAACTGGTACCTGGCTTTCAAGGGCTACAGATGCAACTCCCCGAGATACCTGCGAGCTGATATATTCAAAATGTGGTGTTTCTCCTCGTATTACGGCGCCTAAGCATATTACGCAGTCGAATTTATTGCTTAAGGCTAATTTTCTTGCTACAGGCGGTATCTCAAATGCCCCAGGCACCTTGAAAATGGTTGTCTGTTCATTAGGCGCACCTGCTCCATGTCTTTTTAGCGCATCCAGGGCACCGTCTAATAATCGTTGACTAATAAAATCATTAAAACGACTAACAACAATCGCAAATCTAATTCCCTTTGCAGAGATCTCTCCTTCAATGTATTTGGGCATGTTGACCCCCTTGTTTAAAATAATAAGTTATTTTTTAAACCTTTAATGCCTATTCACTATTCTGCTTGTGGTTCCATGTCATTATATGTCCCAGTTTCTCACATTTTGTCAATAGATAGCGCTGATTTTCCGGTCTTGGAGGAATTTCAATAGGAATCCTTTCTGTGACTTTTAGACCATAGCCCTCAAGTCCTATCATCTTTTTAGGGTTGTTAGTCATCAGCCTCATTTTTCTAACACCAAGGCTAACAAGAATCTGCGCACCTATCCCATAGTCTCTTAAATCGGGTTTAAACCCCAGCTCTTCGTTTGCCTCTACTGTGTCGAAGCCCTTATCTTGCAACGCATAAGCCTTTAGCTTATTTACTAACCCTATACCCCTTCCTTCCTGTTTTAAATAAATAAGAACACCCAGCCCCTCCTGATTAATCATTTCGGCAGCCTTTTTCAATTGGTCTCCGCAATCACACCTGTGACTACCAAACACATCTCCTGTAAGGCATTCAGAGTGAACCCTGACCATAATATCTTTGTCGGGATCAATTTCACCCTTTACCAGCGCTAAATGCTCACTTTTATCTATCTCATTACGAAATCCTAAAGCCCTAAATTCTCCATAAGGGGTAGGTAAAATTGTCTCTGTCTCTTTGTGGACAAAAGATTCATTCCTGATTCTATACGCAATAATATCAGCAACAGTGGCAATCTTCAGGTCATGTTTTTTCGCAAACTTATCTAAATCAGGCCTCCTGGCCATTGTTCCGTCTTCGTTCATAATCTCGCAAATAACTCCTGCCGGCTTTAATCCTGCAATTCTGGCCAAATCAACAGAACCCTCAGTCTGTCCTGTCCTGAATAAAACTCCTCCCCTCCGTGCCCGTAAGGGAAATACATGTCCCGGTTGAACCAGATCTTCAGAGGAGGCATCGTCTGCTACCGCAGTAAGAATGGTATGGGCCCTGTCAGCAGCAGATATTCCAGTAGTTACCCCGTTCTTTGCCTCTATGGTCACGGTAAAGGCAGTGTTAAAAGGAGACCGATTGTCCTGAACCATGAGGGGCAGGTTTAATTTTTCGGCCATATCTGGACTGAGAGAAAGGCAAATGAGGCCCCTTGCATGCTTGGCCATAAAATTAATTGCCTCAGGCGTAACCTTCTCTGCTGCCATTGTAAGGTCACCCTCATTTTCTCTATCCTCATCATCTACAAGGATAATTATTTTGCCTTTCCTTAAATCTTCAATTACATCATCAATCTTAGAAATCCCCATTGTTTCCTCCAAAACCATACTTGTCTAACGTTGCCCTGTCTATCCTTGACGGGCCTTTATCAATTATGGCTGTTTTATCATTAAAAAGAAAATTTTCTATGTATTTGGATATAATATCTACCTCTATATTTACCCTATCTCCAACCTTTTTTCTCACCATTGCAGTCTCTTTTATAGTCTTTGGAATAATATTTACATCAAAAGAAGTGTTAGTGCATTTATTGATAGTAAGACTGACCCCATCGACTGCAACAGAGCCCTTTTCTATTAAATATTTACCTAAACTTTTTTCAACCTTAACTTGAAGAATAAACGATCTTTGCAATTTTTCGAATTTTTCTATTGCACCTTTACCATCTACATGACCGCTAACAAGATGCCCACCGAGTCTGTCAGATAATCTAAGGGCCTTTTCAAGGTTCACTCTTTCGCCTTGTCTCATATCACCTAAGGTGCTTCTTTCAAGGGTCTCTCTGGATACATCTAAGGTAAAGAAACTACCCTTAATACTGGTAATAGTCAGGCAAATACCCTCAACAGCAACACTGTCTCCTTCCTGGCAATCAGAAAAAAACAAAGGCATCTTAATGGTAAAAGTTGCCTCTAAACCATATCTCTGGATGTTTTTTATTTCCCCAGTTCCCTGAATAATGCCGGTAAACATAATTTGTTAAAAAAATAAAAGGTTAACGATCTTGGGTGTTTTTCCCTTAATATCCATTCATAAGCTACGGTTTTACTGTCCAGGATATGCCTCTATCATAATATCACCGTCAAATTTGCTTACTTTTTTTATAGCAAGTGCATAGGAATCTTTTATCATATTAGAACCTGGCCCCCTCATAAAAGGCACCCCATCATCGCCTCCCAATATCTTAGGCGCAAAAAATAAATAGAATTTGTCGGCAAGGTACCCTTTAATTATTGAGTTGTATATTTTTGCACCACCCTCTACCAAAACAGAGGATATTGGAATTTTTGCCAACCTATCAAATAAATCTGACATGTCGACCTGACCATCTTTGATTTGGCATTGTATAACCTTGGCACCAAGGTTTTTCACAGACTCTGTCTTTATTTTATCTATATTACTACCTGTGGCTATGATGGTCAAGTGCGCAGTCTCTGAATTAAGCACATAACTATTCAATGGAATCCTTAGTTTCGTATCAACAATGATCCTAAGAGGGTAAGACTTTGTTTTTTTTATCATATAGGGTGTTAATTTAGGATTATCCGCTATTACAGTTTCCACTCCAACCAAAATAGCGCCTGTCTGTTTTCTAAGGGTATGAACAAATTTTCTCGATTTTTGGTTTGTTATCCACTTTGAATTTCCCGTTTTCGTTGCTACCCATCCATCAAGTGTTAGGGCAGCTTTCACAATAATAAATATTTTTCCCTCAACTACATTTTTTATATAAACCTCGTTCAATTTCGAGCACTCTTCTTGCAGTACACCGCACTTTACATCCACGCCCCTGGATCGAAGAAATTCACAACCTCCTCCAGTTACACCTTTGTTTGGATCTCTAATGCCTACAACAACCCTCGCTATTCCTCTTTCTATAATAGTCTTCGTACAAGGGGGTGTCCTGCCGTAATGATTGCAAGGCTCTAAATTAACATACATTGTAGACCCCTTTGCCCTTTCACCGATCTTTGATAGGGCCACTATCTCTGCATGTTCCGTCCCAGCCTTTTTATGATACCCTGAGCTAATAATTATGTCATCTTTAACCAAAAGAGCCCCAACTACGGGATTTGGAAATGTTGATCCAAGGCCCCTCTTTGCTAAAGAGATGGCCTTTTTCATAAATCTTTCATCGCTATCCATTATTTATGAACCTGTGGAAATATTTTCAGAATTTATCATTTTTAGGTTGGTGTAAACATCTTTTTAGGAGATCTCATAGGCGGGAAAATACTCTTATCACTGTCCCTTTTTATATTTTATTATGTCCTTTGTGATTATATACTTCTTGACCATCACTTCTGCATATAACTATCTGTCTGCCATTAGTCAAAAAAATCCTGTAGAGTTTTTATAGAATAAATTAGCTAATTTCTCAATAATTTAAAATATTTTAGGACTTTCGACAGACAATGGACCGAGGCGAGCTTTAGCAAGGCTACCCGAGTATTTTAAGTCTATAAATTGAGGTCAATAAATATATCTTGCATCTTATTTATTAGGCAGCCACACTCTCTTTTTGTATTATACTAAGGGAAAATCCTATAAACCTTCTCTCCTTCTTTCGTTAAGAAGGTCCTTTAACTCTGCCATAAATTCATTTATATCTTTAAACTGTCTATAAACAGACGAAAATCGGACGTATGCAACATCGTCCCATTCTTTTAGTTTTTCAATAACTTTTTCACCTATATCAGAGCTGTTTATCTCCCTGAAACCACTCTCCTGGAATAGTTGAGGTAAAGAATCAACAAATTCATCTATATCATTAGTGCTTATTGGTCTTTTCTGACAGGCCTTTTGGATTCCCGACCTAATTTTTTCTAAGTTAAAGGGTTCTCTCCTCCCATCCTTTTTTACCACCATGGGTAAAACAGCAATTACCTTTTCATAAGTGGTAAAACGTTTTTCGCAATTAAGACACTCTCTCCTTCTTCTTATCATCCTGTTGTCTTTGCTAAGCCTGGAGTCAACGACCTTATTCTTTATGTCTCCACAAAATGGACATTTCATATCACTAACCTCTCTATTTCTATTTGTGCTTCAGCAATCATCTCATCTGCCAGTGAATCTGGATAACCCTCCAAAAAGAAAATTTTTTCAACACCTGCATTAATCAGCATCTTTGAGCAAATGATACAGGGCTTATTGGTGCAGTAAAGAATAGTTTCCTTAGTGGTAACACCATAATATGCGGCCTGTATAATTACATTTTGTTCAGCATGGAGACCTCTGCACAACTCGTGTCTTTCACCGGCATTTACCCCTAATTTTTCCCGTATACATCCTGTCTCTTCGCAGTGTCTTATACCGGAAGGTGCGCCATTATACCCTGTGGCGATGATTCTCTTGTCCTTTACCAAAACTGCACCAACATGTCGCCTTAGGCATGTTGACCTTGTTGCTACCAGTTTCGCTATTGCCATAAAATACTCTGACCAGGAAGGCCTTGTCAATAAATATCTCCAATATTATAATTCTTCAGTGAATTTAATACGCTGATCTTTTCTAAACTATGGGAAATTGTCTGCAAAGAGAATGAACCATTGATTTTATGTTATCAATAACCTCATTGTTATGGGGTCTTTCCAAAACCAGGGTAATCCATTCAGCAATTTTTTTCATTTCTCTCTCTTTCATTCCCCGCGTAGTTAAAGCTGGTGTGCCTAATCTTATACCGCTTGTCACCTTTGGTCCCTTTTTATCAAAGGGGATAACATTTTTATTTAAGACTATTCCTGCTTGCCCCAAGATCTCCTCAGCTTCAATTCCAGTAAGGCCTGTCTTGCTAAGATCAAGTAAAATGAGATGGTTATCTGTGCCACCGCTGATTAATTCCAGGCCACGCATAGACAGTTCTTCAGCAAGGATCTTTGCGTTTACTATAATCTGTTTTTGATATTCTTCAAACTCCGGAGTCATCGCCTGCCTAAATGCCACTGCTTTTGCGGCAATAACATGCATTAACGGCCCACCCTGGGTCCCTGGGAAAACCTGGGCATCAATTTCCTTTGAATATTTTTTTCTCGCAAGAATAAAACCGCCACGGGGACCACGCAGTGTTTTATGGGTGGTGCCAGTAACAAAATCGGCATAAGGGACAGGGGAAGGGTGTAAGTTTGCAGCCACTAAACCGGCTATATGGGCCATGTCCACAAGTAAATAGGCCCCTATGCATTCTGCAATCTCCTTAAATTTTTTGTAATCAATTATCCTTGGGTAAGAACTTGCACCGGCTACAATTAGTTTTGGCCTGTGTGTGTTTGCCAGAGATGTAATCTGATCATAGTCCAACACATGGCTCTTTTTGTCTACACCGTAAAATATGGGTTTATATAATTTGCCGGAGAAGTTGGCGCTGCTCCCATGACTCAGATGTCCTCCGTGTGACATATCCATTGATAGTATTGTATCGCCTGGCTTTAAAAAAGAAAAATATATTGCCATATTTGCCTGAGTGCCGGAATGTGGTTGCACGTTTGCAAACTCGGCATTAAAGACTTTTTTTGCCCGTTCTATGGCAAGATTTTCTATAACATCAACATATTCACAGCCACCATAATATCTTGCGCCTGGGTATCCTTCTGCGTATTTATTGGTTAACACACTCGCCTGGACATCAATTATTTCTTTACTTACATAATTTTCTGAGGCAATCATTAAAAGGTTACCTCTCTGTCTCTCCGTTTCTCTATCTATTGCGATAGAAATCTCAGGATCGATTTTTTCTAAATTCATAAAAACTCCAATGAGTTGATTTCTGATATTTTTGTTATTGTCTTTTCCTGTTAATCTTCAATCTTATCTAAACGTCTCTTATGGCGACCTCCCTCTAACTCCGTATGCAAAAAAAGATCTACCATTTCTAATGCCAAGCCAACCCCTAATACCCTTCCCCCAAGGGCAAGTATATTGGCATCATTGTGCTTTCTGCTCAATTTGACGGTATAAAGGTTGTGGCAAAGTGCAGCCCTGACATTTCTGTGTTTATTGGCAACTATTGACATGCCAATCCCTGAACCACATATCAATATGCCCCTGCTGAATTTCTTTTCAGAAACATTCTTGGCTACCTCGTGGGCAATAATGGGGTAATCAATTGGATCATGGTTGAATGCACCTATGTCCTTGACAGAAAACTTATTTTTTTCAAATAAAAATACCTTTATTCTCTCTTTCAAGTCAAAACCAGCATGATCAGATCCTATTATTATATCCATTATCTTTCTGTTTAAGTTTAGATCATTAAGCTATTTGGTTTGGTATTTTTTATGATTAGAAGTAATATTATTGAATAAATATTTACCCTTGAATGGAAATATCTTGAATAAAAACGTCGCAATGTTGGCTATTTGTCTGAGTCAAAATATATGAAAAAACAGGTCGGTGTGTTTTTTCTATAAAAAAATATTTAATAATTTTTTCAGAGTTCTTAATCTTTCAGGGTGTATATTCTCGAAAAATTAGCGAACAATTAGTTCCCCCAAACCCAAAAGAATTGGAAAGCGCTGTTTTAACCTCCACCTCTCTGGCTTTGTTTGGAACATAGTCAAGATCACATTCAGGGTCTTGGAATTCGTAGTTGATAGTTGGCGGTATTAAGTTATTGTTAATTGTTAAAACAGAGTATATGGCCTCTGCTGCTCCTGTTCCGCCTAACATATGGCCTGTCATCGATTTTGTTGAGCTCACAGGCACCTTGTATGCATAATCACCAAAGGCAGATTTTATCCCCTTAGTCTCGGATAGGTCATTTAGTGGGGTGCTTGTTCCATGGGCATTTATATAATCAATTTCCGTTGGTTTTATATTTGCATCCTTTAATGCCTCTTTCATGCATGCACTTGCTCCCTCTCCCTTAGGGTCAGGCGCTGCCACATGATAGCCATCTGAGGACATTCCGTATCCAATAATCTCACCATAAATATGGGCGCCCCTATTTAAGGCATGATTCAATGCCTCTAATATAATCATGCCTCCACCCTCTGATATTATAAAGCCATCCCTTTCCTTATCAAAAGGCCTTGATGCTCTCTCCGGTTCATCATTTCTCGTTGACAGCGACTTCATGGATATAAACCCGCCTAAGGCCAAAGGTGTCAAAACGGCCTCTGTTCCACCAGTTATCATTGCATCAGCTGCTCCACGGCTAATTATCTTAAATGATTCGCCAATGGCATGAGAACTTGCAGCACATGCTGTTACTATCGAGCTGTT
>CBFDCD010000013.1:0-15959 GCA_965603225.1 uncultured bacterium | reverse complement strand
CTGATCTGACAAAGTTTGAGAAAGCCTGGCCTAAACATGCCCTGGAGTATACTCTGCCGGCAAATACTTACACTGAACAGCCTGAACCAGTTCTGTGTCTGGCATATGCCTGTGGAGACTATACCCATACTCGTGTAAGTGAAGATGTCATTTATAAAATTGTAATGTCTGCATACAAGAATCGTGAAAATATAGCCAAGGTTGTCCCTATAACAAGGGATGGAAATTGGGCGGATATGTGGAATCAAACACTCAAATTTATGGAAGTACCTCTTCATAAAGGGGCCATTAGAGCATACCGAGAGCTTGGTTTTACAATCCCAGATAAACTTATCCCGCCAGAGGCAAAATAAGGAGGTATACGCCATGAGAATAAAAAGTAAATTATATAGAGTAGTTGTTCTTTGTGTTAGTGTATTTGCTATCTTGGCCTTTATTTCCTGTGCCACGACTGAGACATCTAAAAAACCAACAGGCGCTGCAATGTCTATTGTTGGCAGTGGAGTGCCTGGAAAGGCACTGAAAATTAATGGGACTGGTTTTATACCTGGTGAAGTTATAGAATTAGTGCTTGAAATGGAAGATGTCCCAATTATAGTTGGAAAAAAAGGCAAGGCAATTAAGGTGAAGAAAGACGGCACCTTTGCAGCACAAACGAATTATCCCAATAAACTTGTTGCCATTCCTGGCTTATGGAATTTGACAGCCACAGGCACTAAAGGCACTAATGCAATTTGTAAGGTAGAGATAAAAAAACCTTAACAGAATGAGAAAGAATTTTTAATGACATAACCGCTAAAAATTATAAGAGCCATTAAGGTTTTACCGGGCTTAATGGCTCTTATTGTATTTGTTTGAAAATAGTCATAAAGAAGAAGGATAGCGCCACAATAAAGATCAATTGATACAGACTCTACCGAAACTACGTTAAAGGAGAAAAAGAATGAGAAACCTCACAGGGATCTGGAAATGGTTAGTATTTTTTATAACTGCTTTTGGTGTGGCATTTATAGTGTTTACTTCTCTTTGGCGACCTTACCATCCAGCCCTTCAAGGTTCAGCCGTATTATTAATCGGGATGTTATTGGTTTTTTTAAATCAACCAATAAGCAAGGAAGCATTAAGGAAGGATCATTCAGATTTAATGAGAATTATTGTGTTTGGATCTGACCACTCACCTTCGGCCATTGATTTGGCCTTAACTGTCTTTGGGAGCATCCCGTGCATATTTATAATTCTCTACTGGGAGCCTATTGTAAGCAACCCATTAACATATGAAACATATCATCTGATCTTAGGTGCCATATTATTTTTATCTCTTATTGAGGCTACACGAAGAACCTTGGGATACGTAGTCCCTATTGTGGTCACGCTATTTATCCTCTATGCCCTCCTTGGGCATTTGCTTCCCGGAGATATCGGGCATGCAGGGTATACCCTTGAAGAACTGCTCTACATCTTTTATCTAACAACCGAAGGGGTCTGGGGGTTATTAACAGATCTCACAAGCCGTTTGATCGCAATCTTTATTTTACTTGGACCAATTCTCTTTGCTTGTGGTGTTGGCGATACCTTTGTAAAATGGGCACGTTTCACCGGAGGAAGGATCCGGGGAGGGGCAGGACAAATTGCACTTTTTTCAAGCGCAGGCTTGGGAATGCTTTCCGGTTCCTCGGTCGCGAATGTTGCCACAACAGGAACATTCACAATTCCTACTATGCGAAAGCTTGGCTATGAACCAGAGATTGCCGCAGCTACAGAGTCTTCTGCATCATCCGGTGGACAGATCATGCCCCCTATAATGGGTGCAGGTGCCTTTGTCATGGCGGAATTATTAGGTATCCGATATACATTGATTATGGCTGCTGCCATCATACCTGCCCTATGTTACTTTGTTGGCATAGGAAGCGGAATATATGCCCTTGCAGGAAGGTATGGTTTAGGCAAGCTACCGAGGCAATTAGTCCCCAGTTGGGGTGAGTTATTTAACCCGAGAGAACTCTTGAATACTATCATCCCCATAACCATTCTTATTTACCTCTTAATTAAATATCTGCCTCCACAAAATTGTGCCGGCTGGGCCCTCATTTCATCGCTTTTGATTTATCTGCTTATAGGCGGGTCGTTAAAACCACATGATGTCGGAAAAAGGGTTAAGACCAGTTTGAGAGCTTTTTTTAAGGCCACAAATGGGGCTTTGGTCATGCTGATTGTTATGATGAGTTGTGTTCAGGTTGTCGTTACACTTATCAATGCTACCGGTCTTGGTTGTAAAATTTCAGAGATCATTGTTAACCTTGCCGGCCAAAGCGCCTTTCTTGCTTTAATAGCAGTCATGATAGTCGCAATGTTTTTAGGGATGGGCATGTCGACAACAGCGGCTTATGTCATAGCGGCTTCTGCGTTGGGCCCTGCCATGATTACTTTAGGCCTGCCGCCTCTACCTTCACATTTGTTTATATTTTATTTTGCAATTGCCGCTGGAATCACACCTCCTGTATGTGTTGCTGTATTTACGGCTCGGGCTATTTCCGGTGGATCCTGGCTTAGGATAGCCATACTTTCCATGGGACTTAGCATAGGAGGATATATTATTCCCTATTACTTTATCTACCAACCGGCTATCCTTATGGAAGGAGGATTTTTTACCACATTGGGAGTGTTGGCCGCCGTTATGATAGCAATGTTTTTTATCGAAGCAGGAGTTTTTGGTTATCTCAAAAGACCGGCATCATGGCCTGAACGCATCCTTTTTTTAGCCGGTGGTGGATTCCTGATGAAATTTAGTGTAAGCACTGTTATAATAGGGCTTATTTGTCTGGCAATTGGCACAATAAGTCACTTTTTCATGCCGAATATTCCTATTATCGGAAAAAGGCCGGCGGAAAGGACCCCTGTTGATTTGAGCAAAATAAAATGGGATAAAAAAGATACTGAAAGACTGCTTGTTAAGATGGACCCGGATGCCGAGGTGTGAAAGATAATAGAGTAAACCGGTTGACTGAATAGATGGGAACCAGCTAAGTTCACGGATAATTTTGTGAGGTCTGAAGTGTATCGTTAAATAAGATTTAATGAAGTAATAGTTATCATGGGAATTAAAATAATTACATTATGTGAAAATACATCGGCCAAACCTGGTTTCATGGCTGAATGGGGATTGAGTATCCTTGTTCAAGCTGATGATGTGAACGTACTGTTTGATACGGGCGGGGGTTTTGCAGCAGTTAGGAATGCCGATATAATGGGGGTTGACCTTCGGGCTATTGATAAAATAGTTCTCAGCCATGGGCACGCCGATCACACAGGAGGCTTACGTGAAGTATTAAGAAGGACTGGTTCCAAGGAGGTCATTGCACACCCAGCGATATGGGAGCTGAAATACACCAAGAGGCCATACGAGGAGAAAGAGGCATTTATCGGTATACCCTTTACCAGGGATGAACTTGAGCTTTTCGGTGCCTCATTCACCCTTAATAAGGGGCCTGTTTACATATCAGATAACATTATGACCACAGGCGAAATAACACAAACAACTGATTTTGAATCAATAGAACCTATTTTTTATGTCAAAGAAAATGGCCTTTTTAGACATGATTCAATACCAGATGATAGTGCTTTGATAGTGAAAACCAAAAAGGGCCTTGTAATTGTTCTTGGCTGTGCACATCGGGGCATTGTAAGCACAATAAGGCATTCACAAGAAATTTCAGGAGAGAAAAGAGTACGTCTTATTGTTGGAGGTACCCACCTTGCCCCTAAAACAAATGATCAAATAGATAAGACAATTGCTGAGTTAAAAAAAATAGGAGTGCAAAAAATCGGGGTATCACATTGTACAGGTTTTCATGCCTCTACACGGCTTTTCCAGGAAATGGGGGGTCAATTTTTCTTAAACAATGCTGGTACTGTATACATGCTCGATTCATAAAATGCTTTATTACATTTTTTATTATCTTAGAGGGATAGACATTAAAATTTTGGACAGGATTCAAAAGATAGAGATGGAAAAAATATCTTGCAATCTTAGTTAGCTTACCAAGAATCCCTTACATGGAAATGAAAATTGAGGTAATTACATAGATCAAGGGTGGTAGGAAATATGAGCAGCGACACTTTAAGAGATTGTTTTTCGCAGAGTTTCTTAAACTACATGAAGAAAAAGGCAATAAGTTTTTTTCGAGAGGGAGTATTAGAAACTGAAATATCCTATGCTGAGTTAAATCAGGATTCTAATCGGATGGCCAATTTTTTCCTGAATCTGGGAATCGAAAAAGGAGACAGGGTGATCCTTTATCTTCCCAAATCCCTTGCCTTTATCGTTGCTAATCTTGCGCTACAAAAGATAGGGGCAATTGGAGTTCCTGTAAATCCAGGGTTTAAAAAAATGGAAATGGAGTATCTGCTTGAGGATGCTGGTCCTTCATTGGTAATATTAGGGCCAGGTCAGGAGAATACCATAAAGGAGATAAACCCATGGCTCTCTGTCTTGGAAATTAACACGGAGTCCCCTTACCAGCATTTGGATTTTTTCCTATCATCATCGGATATTTTGCCTAAAATAAAAATTCTACCAGAGGACCCAGGTCTCCTGATATACACTTCAGGAACTACAGGGAAACCTAAAGGGGCCATACTTACCCAGATAAATTTAGTTCATGATGCAAAAAATGTCATTAAAATATGGTCAATATCAGAACCGGATGTGCTGTGCCATGCCCTTCCGCTTTTTCATGTCCATGGACTTTGTTTTGAACTCCATACCGCCTTAATGACGGGAGCATATACTATAATGCTGGATGGTTTTTCACCTGAAACGGTTGTGAATATATTGTCCAATAAAGAAATGGGAAATTCATGCACGATATTTATGGCCGTTCCTGCTATTTACAGTAAGCTTATTGATTATGCTGGCGAAAAAAACCTGAACTTTGATCATATCCGTTTATGGACATCCGGATCAGCGCCCTTATTAGAAAAAGATTTTAAGAGAATAAAAGATACATTTGGCAAGGAACCGGTAGAACGGGAGGGTATGTCAGAGACAGGCATGAATTTTTCTAATCCGTTGATAGGCGTTAGAAAACCTGGCTCTATTGGTTTGCCGCTTCCCGAACTGAAGGTAAGGATTGTAGACCCTGCAACATTCAAGGATGTAGCTCCCGGTGATACTGGAGAGATTTGGTTGAAGGGCCCTAGCATTACACCGGGTTACTGGCGAAAGCCAGAGGAAACAGATAAGGCATTTGAAAAAGGGTGGTTCAGAACGGGTGATATGGCTAAGGTCGATGAGGAAGGCTACTATTATCTGACAGATAGAATCAAGCATATTATCATCTCAGGGGGGGAAAATATTTCTCCAAGAGAGGTGGAGGAGGTTATTAACCAGCTTGACGGTATTGTAGAATCATCAGTGGTAGGCTTGCCGGATGATAAATGGGGGGAAAAGATAGGTGCAGCAGTTGTCGCTAAACCTGAATCAAAGATTAAAGTGCAGGAGATTAAAGATTTCTGCAGAAAACACCTGCATGATTGGAAAAGCCCAAAGGAGATAGTTTTTCTGAAAGAGTTACCAAAAAACAGGATGGGAAAGGTCCTGAAAGAAAAAGTGATAAATTACTTTAAAATACCAAGTTGAAATAGAGAATCTGGATCAGAGGATCAGGCATTTCGGGTTTAAATAAGCGGACTTCATTAATTATTCAAAAAATTGCTTAACACCATTTTTATTGGACTATGAGATTAATCAGAAGATAAAGTGATCGAAATCATGAAAAACGAGGAGCTATCGGGAAAGGCCCGTAAGAGGGCGCGAGAATATCATTTGAACGGAATGAATTGCGGTGAGAGCACATTAAGGGCCATGCTTGAGACCCTTCGGGAAGAGGGGATTACGGATATACCGATTGAAATTGTTTCCCTGGCTACCGGTTTTGGTGGCGGCATAGGAGGCTCAGGAAACACATGTTGCGCAATTATTGGTGGGGCAATGGGGTTAAGTATTGTGCACGGCAGAAAGGACGCCCTGGAACTACCAACGCCAGAGGCACGAAGGGATCAGCTCAACGGGGATAACGGCCTCTATCGATTATACAACAACATGGTCCACGAATTCAAAGAAAAGATGGGCTCAACGAGTTGCGCTGAACTTACCTGCCCCTATGATTATTACAGCGATGAGCGAAAAGAGTTTTGCAATGGCATTATTGGAGAAACAGCGGCGCTGTCCATGAAATGGACCTTTATTGGGATGGAAAAGGGGTATCAACACCCTTTTCATTACAATATTATGGGGAAAAAATGAGCCATGACAGTCAGGGGCCATTTTTTCAAGCTCGTAGAAGGGTGTAAATTCTTGCAGTAACCCTTTTTTAATCCTCAGGCAGCGTGTTCACAACAATCAAAGAAAATATTTCCTACATGTACGACACTTCTTTATTAGCCGCAAGCTTAACTCGATTTATAGAGATTGCGGGCTGGAAATTATCTTCCGACATTTCCATCACAAAATACGTCACTACCAGACTTTCCAATCTAACGTTGTTTTTAACCCAGATTTTGCAATAAACTCCTACTGCAGCTATAAAATCCTCGCTGCAATGCTCGTTTTCACGATTTTAGACCTCAATATATTTATGAATATGCCTTCGGTTCAAAATATCTGTAACTTCGCATTTCACTAAGGTTTATCCGCCTCGCTACGATATCTACTGCAAAATTTGGGTTTAATAATTGAAACATTACAAGGGTAATAAATTAAAATTTTTTGAAATGAATTGTAATCTTTACCCTTGCATTTTAATAGGAAAAAATAATAGTATTCTTAAACAGGCTTAAGTCACACTATTTCATAGTGGAACCGTATAAAATTACACTGTAAAGTAATTTTTTTAGATTACTATAAAGAAACCGCCAATTTTGCTGGTGGTAATTTTACTGTTAATGTTTTGACTATTGCAAATTATATGAATGGAGTGAGTCGTTATGAAAATCCACGAATTTCAGGCAAAGGACCTCTTGCGCAATGCCGGGATACCAGTTCCCAAAGGTAATGTAGCTGCTACATCAGAGGAGGCTGTGGAGGTTGCAAAGACCCTCGACGGACCCCTCTGGGTCGTCAAGGCCCAGATCCATGCCGGTGGACGGGGAAAAGGAGGCGGGGTAAAGGTAGTAAAAAGCATTGAGGAAGTTAAAAAAGCGGCTGAGGATATTCTTTCCAAGCCCCTTATTACCCATCAGACTGGTCCAGCCGGACAACAGGTGCGGAATCTTTTAGTAGAGGAAGGGCTTGATATTGAAAGGGAATTTTATCTTGGTATTGTCATTGATAGAAAATTAGAGTCTCCTGTGATGATATTCAGTCAGGCAGGAGGAATGGAGATCGAAGAGGTATCAGCCAAAAATCCGGAATTAGTTTTATTTGAAAATATAGATATTACAAATGGGTTTATGTCTTACCAGGCCAGAAGCTTTTTCTATGGCATTGAGCCAATGCTGGATAAAAATGTATTCAGGGAACTCTCTTCAATAATGTCCAAGCTCTACAACTTGTTTATATCAAATGACTGCTCCTTGGTTGAAATTAACCCCTTGGTAGTCACAAGTTCTGGCGAGGTGATCGCTTTAGATGCAAAGATAAATTTTGATGACAATGCACTGTTCAGGCAAAAACATATTGCCAAACTTCACGATTCCCATGAGATGGATGCATTGGAAGTAGAGGCCTCTCAATATAATTTGAATTACATAAGGCTTGACGGCAATATTGGAGCCATGGTTAACGGTGCAGGATTGGCAATGGCAACAATGGACGTTATCAAACTGGCCGGCGCAGAACCGGCAAATTTCCTGGATGTTGGTGGTGGAGCGACTGAGGAGATGGTTAAAAATGGCCTCAAGATAATCCTTACCGATAAGAGGGTAAAGGCGGTTTTAATCAATATATTTGGCGGTATAATGAGGTGTGATGTTCTTGCAAGGGGCGTAGTTAATGCTGCTAAAGAGGTTGAGATTAAAGTTCCGTTGATTGTCAGGCTGGAAGGTACCAATGTGGAAGAGGGAAGAGAGATATTGAAAAATTCAGATCTTGATTTCTCAGTGGCCGGGGACATAGAAGAGGCTGCCGGAATGGTGGCCAAACAGGTGATCTGAGAGAAGTAATTGTAAGGTGACAACGGGGTATTACTATGGGCATTCTGGTTGATGAAAACACAAAGGTAGTGGTTCAAGGTATAACAGGAAAGGAAGGGGCATTTCATGCTAGACAAATGATATCATACGGCACCAATATTGTAGCCGGTGTAACACCTGGAAAAGGTGGAGAGAAGCTCGATGGTGTACCGGTTTTGAATAGGGTAGTAGATGCTGTAAATTTTTATGATGCTAATGTATCATGTATTTTTGTACCGCCTCCATTTGCCGCAGATGCCATGTTAGAGGCCGCAGACACAGGCATTAAAATCATTGTATGTATTACCGAGGGAATCCCTACCATTGATATGATTAAGGTAGTTCGTTATATCAGAAAGTGTGGGGTAGTCCTTGTTGGACCAAATACACCTGGGATTATATCCCCTGGAAAAACAAAGGTTGGCATAATGCCTGGACCGATTCACAAAGAGGGAGGTATTGGTGTAATCTCAAGGAGCGGGACCCTGACATATGAGGTCGTAGACCAGTTAACACGGGTTGGTTTCGGGCAATCAACGTGTATTGGCTTAGGCGGAGATCCAATTGTTGGAGCCTCTTTTATTGATCATCTAAAGAGGTTCAAAAACGATAAACAAACAAATGGGGTTGTTCTTATAGGGGAAATAGGCGGTACTGCCGAGGAAGAGGCGGCAGAATATATCGAAGATGAGTTGGGTAAACCAGTTGTAGCGTTTATTGCAGGGCAAACAGCGCCGCCTGGAAGGCGAATGGGCCATGCTGGGGCCATAATATCCGGGGGTAAGGGAAAGGCCTCGGATAAGATAAATGCTCTTAAGTCTCATGGCATCGCTGTTGCACTTGATCTTGGTCGGTTAGGAAAAGTAGCCCAGGATGTATTCAGTTGATAGTACTTTTTGTATTTTATGCATGTTAACAAAAAATTAACTACAGAGGTGTAAATATGTTTGGTTTAGGTATGCCGGAATTACTTATAATTTTGGTTATTATACTGATAATTTTTGGGGCGGGGAAGCTCCCCCAAATAGGAAAAGGTTTAGGTCAGGGGATAAAAAATTTCAGGGAATCAACTTCATCAAAACCTGAAGAGATTCCCCCGGAAACTGAAGATAAGAAGGATTCTGAAAAGGCTGAATCTTAATAAATGAGCGAGACCTTTAAAATGGTATTTCGTCTTCACGTATGTCTGTTGTTTCTCCAGGAGGAGGACCGTCGTCAAAGGAGGCAGGTTGTCCGGATTTTTCTGCCCTGTCTAACATTTGCATTCCCTGTGCAATAATCTCTGTGGTCCACCTTTTATTGCCATCCCTGTCGTCCCATGCCCTTGTCTGCAGTCTTCCCTCAATATAGACCATGCTCCCTTTATGTAGATATTGCCCGCATATTTCACCAAGTTTTCCCCAGACAACTAACTTGTGCCATTCTGTTCTTTCTTGTTTTTCACCTTCTTTGGTTGCCCATTGTTCTTTGGTTGCCATTCTAAAGTTAGTAACTGCTGCACCGCTTGGTGTATAACGTATTTCCGGGTCTGACCCAAGATAACCTACCAAGATAACCTTATTAATGCTTGCCATAACTGACTCCATTTTAAGGGATTATTTGTTAAAATCTATCACAAATACAAATAAAAGATAAATCAAAAAAACAACCTATAATAAAATGATACCCGTTTTTCCGATAGGCCCAAAGGGGAAAGGGTCTCACCTCCTTGTCTCTTTTTATAAAGGCAGGTAGGGATATCTTCCCTTACACCCCTGACATTATAGTTAACAAATACGCATATGTAAAAAAAATTGTCCTTTTAAAAAGATTAAATTGGATTTAAACGCCTTGAGCTTATAATCAATGTCATGCCAATTATCAAAAAAAGGAGCATAGAGGTAAGGATTTTAGGATATTTAACCCCATAAACCAATGGCATAAGAGAAAACCTTGCAGCTACTCTCAATGTTTTTGACCTGCTAATGTAATTGGCAATAGGAGGGGAAAATTTATAATAAAAATTTACAAATGTTTTTCCCATTGAATATTTTAATAAGACATTATCGCGAAACTCCTTCAAAGCAACCACATCCTTTTCCATGGGTGAACCATAGGCAGCCGTTGCTATAAAGCAATCGCTATTGCCGCCGGATTCGGACTCGGTTGTAAATGACCAGGTATAATCACCCTGTATCGGATTCCCGCCAAGGTCCTTTACACCTTCAGTAATAGTGGCGGTATGTTTGGTGTTATAATTCAGAGTTGATGATGGTTTAAATGTTGCTACATTCCCGATAGATGTAACTGCACCTTCTATGTTTATTGAGCCGTCATTTACAAGGAATGTGTCTGTTGTTATAGTAGTGCGGTCTAGGGCCCTTAGAAAGGTTGCGCCGATAGATACACCTACAGGTACATCAACAGCGTTATTTATGGGGTCTGTAGAGGTAATATCAGTCTCTCCTTCTGACTCACCAGTATATACATCATCAAAATTTACCTTTATGTAGCCTGATTTTCCTGCATCTGCATCCACTCGGGATTCAAGCCAGCGAGCTTTATCGTATGGCTCGTATACATTAGTGGTAATTTGATATCTTGCACTCTCGTCATTGCATTTGAATATGAGCGATGAGCCTGTAAATTCTATGGAAAGAGTATGGTCCGTATTAAATTTGACAGGCGTGGTGAACTCCTTGTGAAAAAGGTCTGTATACGAACTGAAGTCGGACGCATTAAACTTGGTAATAGAGGCTACAGCCTTCAGGTTATCGTTATGATCAAGGACAATCCAGTTTCTGGCAAGGACATTCCCAAGGTACTGACTGTAATAATATCCGCTGCCGGGCCCATGACTTTCGTTATAATACCAGCCTGCAATCCTTGCCCTTCCCATGGCTTCTTCAGATATCCAGCTACTGCTCTTTATGTTAATTTTTACCTCCAGATAATCAGGACTTTCCTTTAACCTGTTTTCCGCTGAAATTGTACTGCCGTTTGCCTGCACGTTCATGCTAAGCTTTCCGTTATCAATCTCTAACACGCCCTCTATATTTTGCCATTTCGTTTGATCAAGGGGCATGCCTTCAAAGTTGTCATAGGCGGTAGAACCTTCGTTTATGTAAACCTTATCAAAGAGAACAGACATATATCCCTTACCGGAACCTCCACCGGCGTTTACTGCTGTAATCAAGTATTTAAGGGGATCTACGGCATCCCGTTGACGGGCAGGTCCTGTAAACGAATCGGTTATTTCATCCACGGTCAATTCAAAACCATTATCTCCGTCATATGCGATTTTAACAGTGTAGGCGGCTTCATATTCCAGTGTTTCAGGGGGTATCAATGTGCCAGCGCCCTTTTCCTCCAACGATCCATCAACCACCTCTTTTACCGTCCAGAAGGCCTCCAGGCCATTGCCACGATCACCTATGTAAATAGCTGCCGCGATATTTCCATTATCTGGGGTATCTTCAGATGCCTCTTCAGATGAGCGGGTGTTATAAAAGTAACCTTCTATCCCTGCTATGGAGTTTGTTACATATCCTGTGTCCAAATTCGCCTCTATCACCGTAAGTTGGAACTCTACAGCATTGATAGATCCAGAATTTTGGAAAAGGATGGTTAGTGCCTTAGTACCATCATCTGGTGTATTGCTTACTTTTGCGATAAGCTTTTCCCTCACAGGGTCAACCTCTAAAACCGCCTCGGAACCTCTCCATTTATTGTTATCAATCAATGCCCCTAAAAAATCATCGTACAGTATTCTCCCAGCCCATACGTCAGGAAGAAAGATAAACAGGAAAACCACGGTTAAAAGTATAGTTATATAATATTTAAGCCTCATAATTATTTCCTTTCCTTTCTAATGCGAAATTTTGCAGTAAAACAAATTGATATGTTTGCAAAAGGCTCTTTTGTCTTCTCATGATGCCCTTATTTTCTGAAAATGGCCAAAATCACCTGCAAAAGATCTTTTACGAATTTGTCAAATTAGATACTAAATCTCTAATAACTTTAGTTTCCTTGTCAAGGTAAAAAAGAAGGCAGTTTTTGTATATCCTTGGATTGCCTATTTCTCTTCAGGCTTAAGGCTGATAACCCTGCGGATAATTTCTGAGGTAGAAACACCAGAGACAAGGGGTATCCTGATAACTTCGCCCCCTGATCGTTTTATCAAATCTGAACCTACAATATCACTTTCAGCCCAATCTGCACCCTTGGCTAAGATATGGGGCATTAAATACCTTATTAGCTCAATGGGGGTTTCCTCATTAAAAATCACTACGCCATCAACAAAACAAAGGGCTGCAATCAACTCTGACCTTGCTTCCTCAGAAATCAAAGGACGATTTTTTCCCTTGTTTATCCTCACAGATTTATCACTGTTCAGGCCAACTATTAGATAATCTCCATTATTGCTGGCCTCATAAAGGTATCGCACGTGACCTTGGTGAAGGATATCAAAACAGCCATTTGTAAAAACTATTTTTTTCCCTTCCTGTTTAACCCTTCTTACCAATTCTTTCATCGCTTCTTTTGTTTTTATCTTCGTCAGGTAATCTTTCACAGGGAAAATCCTTTCTTGCATATTGCAACAAGGCAGATAATAGTTTTACGTATTATTTATATTCAGACCTCGTCATTCACATTATACAATCGGCTGGAGACCTTTATATCCCGCGGGATTGCAAATTAATTTGACATCAGTTCGGTCTGGGTTCAAGGTTCAGGGTTTCCCGCTGAAAGTGGGATTCAAGGTTAACCGCTTTGCGCTTTTTCCCTTAACCATTGATTTCATTGGGTTAATACCACGAGAGCTCAACCTCTGAACCGTGAACCTTTTAACTTAACTCCTGGGTTGGAAACAGAGGTTTGTGTCCAAAATATTACATCATTATACGCTATAAATTGCGAGGTCTGATATTATGAATTTTGTCAATCAAATGGGGTTCTGGCAAGGGTAATGCAGATAACCTCTGTCGCCCCTGATTTTTTTAGAGTTTTTGCACACTCATTCAGCGTATATCCAGTTGTAAATACATCATCAACCAGTAGTATTTTTCTATCCTCTACGGCCTCTATATCAAAGACTGAAAATGCATTTTTGACGTTTGTTTTTCTCTCTTCTCTCCTTAAACCTGCCTGGTTTAAGGTGTATCTTTTCCTAATAAAAGATAAGTAGTCTAACCTTACACCTAAGTTCCTTGATAATGATTTAGCCAATAATAAACTTTGATTATACCCCCTTTCCCTTAATTTTCTTTTGTGAAGAGGTACGGGGATTATAATATATTCATTAAGTTTATGGAATATTTTTTGGACAAAATTTAATAATAGGACGCCAAAGGGGGTGCTCAAATGAGTTTCCGAGTTGTATTTAAACCTTTGTATGGCATCCTTAAGTTTTCCGGAATAAAAGTAAGGTGCTCTTGCAAGCTCGTAGTAAGGTCTTTTGCGGATACAAGTTTCACAGAGGTGATTTTTACCTTTTGGTGAAGAAAAAGGGACTCCACATATAGTACATAATGGATTGGTTAAAGGATTCAGACCTGCCAAACAATCACTGCATAGATAATTTGAAGTGGAGCTAATTTCGCCGTAAGGTAAAAATTTTCTACACATATGGCATCGCGGAGGGTATATAATATCAATCAATAAAGAAAGGGGGTTTTTCATTTGCATCCATGCACTTCTTTTCCTTTTGAATACGATTGCTTACAAATTTAATACGCAATAAATTGATTTTTAGTTAAATAAGATAAGGCAGTAAAAGGTCATTTGTAAAAACATTTTGAAATCCTTTGGAAATAGAAATTGAACCGACTTACCATGATTTAGTACGTTAGCATGAATCCTCAAAGCTTATCAAGGCAATGAGCAAAACGATGGTAATTTTCTCAATAAAAATCTATGTTAAGAAGGGGAAAACCTTAAGCAATTATAAGCCCCTGATCATAAAAAGGCAGCTAAACGGATTTTTAACGTTTTTAAATGCCCAGCATACTATAACCGAGACATAAAGGAGAAGACTCGCAGATTAAATTACCGCATAAAACCATTGATGATTTTTATAAAAGATAATTTTCATAAAAAAAGGCGGTCGAAGGAATATCAACCGCCTTTTTTAAACAAATATAAATAAAAAATTAGGGTATGGGATTAGATTACATCATTCCGCCCATTCCACCGCCATATCCACCGCCTGGAGGCATTGCAGGCATAGGTGCGTCTTCTTTTGGTTTCTCGGCTACCATAGCCTCCGTTGTCAGCATAAGACCTGCAATTGAGGAAGCATTCTGAAGTGCAAACCTAGAAACCTTCGTTGGATCGATAATCCCCGCCTTGATAAGATCTTCATATTTGCCTGTCTCTGCATTCAAGCCATAGGAACCTTTCTCCGTTTTAACCTTTTCAACTACTACTGAACCTTCCATACCTGCATTGTTGGCAATTTGACGTATAGGTTCTTCAAGGGCCCTCTTGATAATATTTACTCCAAGCTGCTCGTCGCCTTCCAATTTCAGTTTAGATAAAGGCTCTATACAACGGATAAAGGAAATACCGCCTCCGGGAACTATTCCTTCTTCCACTGCAGCCCTGGTAGCATTAAGTGCATCCTCAACCCTGGCCTTTTTTTCCTTCATCTCAGGTTCCGTAGCAGCTCCAACATTAATAACTGCGACACCTCCAATCAGTTTAGCCAGTCTTTCCTGTAGTTTTTCTCTATCATAATCAGAGGTAGTATCATCAATTTGTGTCCTTATTTGCTTTACTCTTCCCTCAAGGTCGCCTCTGCTTCCAGCGCCGTCAACGATAGTGGTGTTATCTTTGTCTATATTGATTGTTTTTGCTGAGCCAAGGTCATTTGTATTTACATTCTCCAGTTTTAGGCCAAGGTCTTCAGATATTACCTTCCCGCCTGTGAGAATTGCGATATCCTCGAGCATTGCCTTGCGCCTGTCTCCAAAACCAGGAGCTTTTACAGCAGCTATTTTGAGGGTTCCTCTTAATTTATTAACAACCAGGGTTGCCAGGGCCTCACCTTCTACATCTTCGGCAATTATCATGAGAGGTTTTCCCATTTTTGCAATTTGTTCAAGCAGTGGGACCATATCTTTCATATTGCTTATCTTTTTCTCATGAAGCAAGATATAAGGCTGCTCCAAAGAGACCTCCATCTTTTCCGCATTCGTCACAAAGTAGGGGGAAAGATAGCCTCTATCAAACTGCATTCCCTCAACGATCTCAAGGGTCGTTTCCATGCTCTTGGCCTCTTCAACGGTAATAACTCCCTCTTTTCCTACCTTTGCCATGGCCTCGGCTATTATATTTCCAATTGTTTGATCATTATTTGCTGATATTGTTCCAACCTGAGAAATTTCTTGCTGTTCTTTTGTTGGTTTTGACATAGCCTGCAGTTCTTTTACTACCTCTTCCACGGCCTTATCAATACCTCTTTTAAGGGACATAGGGTTAATCCCAGCGGAAACAAGCTTTGCGCCCTCACGGTATATTGACTGAGCCAACAAGGTCGCCGTTGTTGTTCCATCCCCAGCAACATCGGATGTTTTAGAGGCAACTTCCTTTACCATCTGAGCACCCATATTCTCAAACTTGTCTTCAAGTTCGATTTCTTTAGCAACTGTTACACCATCCTTAGTAATAGTTGGTGATCCCCAAGACTTTTCAAGGATAACATTTCTTCCTTTCGGTCCCAAGGTTACCTTAACCGCATTGGCCAGGGTATCAACGCCTTTCATTATTAATTCCCGGCCCTTCATGTCATACTTAATTTCTTTTGCCGA
>CBFDCD010000012.1:0-16312 GCA_965603225.1 uncultured bacterium | reverse complement strand
CGTTATGCAGGAAATTTTCTACAATTCCGCCTCACTTCCAACCTGATTATTGAATAATATTGAACATAATAGAATATGAGGTATATGTATGAAAAATATGCGTTTGTTTTTGTTTTTAATCATCGTTGTTTTCTTTGCCCTTTGCCTCCCGGCTATTGCAACAGAAGGTGCCACCCATGAGGCCCATGAACATGTAAATTTAGGTGAAATTCTAACACTTTACAGCATCATACCATTTGTCGGAATTTTGCTTTCAATTGCCTTATTTCCCCTTTTTGCACCGGAATTCTGGCATCATCACTTTGGAAAGGTCTCTGCTTTTTGGGCCATTGTTATAGCCGTCCCACTTTTAATTATCTATAAAGGCGCTGCCCTGCATGGTTTTCTACATATCCTCATAGCAGATTATGTCCCATTCATTATACTTCTCTGGGGCCTTTTTACCATATCCGGTGGAATATTGCTGAGAGGAAGTTTAAGGGGGACGCCAAAAGTCAATACGGTAATTATTGTAATTGGAACAATTTTGGCATCCTGGATGGGAACAACTGGGGCGGCCATGTTGCTCATCAGGCCATTTCTGCGGGCCAATGATTATAGAAAAAACAGGGCATTCATGGTGGTATTTTTTATATTTCTTGTTGCTAATATAGGCGGTGCCTTAACACCGGTGGGGGATCCTCCACTTTTCCTGGGCTTCCTGCATGGTGTGCCGTTTTTCTGGACATTCCATATATTACCTCACATGCTCTTAGCGGTCGTAATCTTGCTTATCATGTATTTTTTCCTTGATACCTATTACTATAACAAAGAGGGACTTAAAGACAAAAAAATTGAGGATGAAGAAAAAAAGCCGCTCCGTTTAGCAGGCAGTTATAATTTAATATTCTTAGCCGGAGTTGTCGTTTCCGTTATAGTAAGCGGTTTGGTAGATTGGGGAGAAGTAACTACATTCGGTATCACAAGGAGCGTTCAAGAATGGGCGAGGGATGGGTTTATTATAATCATGGGAATTCTCTCATTGATATTTACGAGCACTGAGCTGAGGGAAGAAAACGAGTTTTCATGGTTTCCCATTAAGGAGGTAGGCTATCTATTTGCCGGTATATTTGTTACGATGACACCATGTCTGCTGCTCCTTCTGGCAGGAAGCAAAGGCGCTCTCAGTTTTATCGTTGACGTGGTAAAGGAGCCTGTTCATTACTTCTGGATTACAGGGATCCTGTCAAGTTTCCTGGATAATGCCCCGACGTATCTTACCTTTTTCTCTACTGCCTTGGGGAAATTTTATTCAGGTGTGCCTGAGTCAATAGCCGTTTCTAAATTGATTGCTGAAAATCCAATATATCTCATGGCCATATCTGCCGGAGCCGTATTCTTCGGCGCCAATACTTACATTGGAAATGCACCGAATTTTATGGTGAGATCTATAGCAGAAGAGGCAGGGACCCCTATGCCGAGCTTTTTTGGTTACATGCTAAAGTACTCAATTATTTTTCTTATTCCCGTTTTTATCGTAATTACTTTCATATTCTTTTAGCATTAAGAGATCGGCAGGTTGTTTTTTTTCTTTTTCAGTACCTTAATATCGTAAATCCGTGTAGAGGGATATTGACCATTTTTGTCCTTTTCAATATATTTAACCATGTCCCATATGGTAGCCAGGGCCATTGAAACGCCCACTATTGCCTCCATCTCCACGCCTGTCATGGCCTCTGCCTTAACCAGACAGTTGGCCTCAATAGAATCATCGCCAATTGAGAAATTAAGCTCAACTGTATTGAGTGGAATTTGGTGGCAGTGGGGAATCAGTAAATAAGTTTCTTTGGCGGCGTTAATAGCTGCAATTTCAGCAACGAGGAGAGGGTCTCCTTTTTTAATATTTTTTCCATTAATTTTTTTAATTGTCTCTAATGAGAGGTCTATTCTCCCTGAAGCTATTGCCTCCCTTAAGACAACTTTCTTGCCTGTAATATCTATCATGCCCATGATAATAATTGTGTTTAAATGTTAAAATAATACGATTTCAAGGCTGCGGTTTTTAGTGGGTATAGCGATTCTGGAAATAATTAACAATACTACTGTAAAGAAGTTAGGTTTATATCGATTATAATGCAAAAGCTTTGAAAATTGCCTTCATTCGCGCTCATAAATCTTTTTCGACCCTGCAACGTCTCGCTTCGCTGCAAAGCCAAAACTCGCGCTAAAGCGCTCAAATCCCGCTTTCAGCGGGACGGGTCGCTTCACTTCGACGGCAGGGTGCCCCGCAAAACATTTCAAATCGCGCTCCATGAAGCCACTTTTCCTATTTCTATGGTTGTGCAAAGCTCTTAATGCTTCTGGTGTGTGAATTACATTTACACAGAATGATTAATTACTATCAAAGACAATTAATTATTATCGTCTTTAAGTTTAATAAAGGGTATCTTGGTAAATTTAATCCCCTCGTCTTTAAGTACCTGTTCTTCTTTTTCCGTTGCAGTCCCCCTTATGTTTCTCTTCTTTGTTATACCATAATATATTTTCAAGGCCTCTGTGGTAAAATTTGTTCCTACATCTTCAAAACTGTTCTTAACATATTCCACTACACCCATAGCGAGTTTTCCGTAGTCAGGAACATTATTTTTTACTTTTTTCTCCCCTGTTTCCCCCTCTTGGCTGCTCTTTATAGCAACCGGCGACAACATCCTTGTTATATTTGTATCTTTGCATAAAGGGCAGTTAATCATTGCCATGGAATTTTGTTCGTTAAATGAGTCAATATCCTTGAACCATCCTTCAAAGCTATGGCCATTAGAACATCTTAAATCAAATGCAATCATTTTTTCGCCACCAAAATTCTTTAATTAAAATTTATTAACGGTCTCGTGCAATTGTTTCATCATTCAGCATAGAGAACGGCTAATATCCTTGTCTTATCGTTGCCATGACACTTTACTAAATGAGGGGTGGTGGAATCATAATATATAGAATCGCCTGGTTCAAGGATATAAGTCTCCTTATCTAAGCGAACCTCCATAGCTCCCTGGAGCACATAAATAAATTCCTGGCCATCATGGGTTGAAGATTCTTCTTCTACTGAGGGTTCAAGGGTTACAATGAAGGGTTCCATGTGCCTGTCTTTTTTATGGGGAGCCAGGGATATAAACTCATACCCGTATTTATCGCTTTTTGTAGAGTCATATCTTGAGACAATTTTTTTATTATCCTTGCGCACAATTGTGTAGGGTTGGTTTTCACCGCCTGATATAAAATAGCCCATTTTCATATTCAGGGCCTTTGCCAATTTGATAATTGTCCCAAGGGGAGGTGATACCCTTCCTTCTTCTATCTCCTCTAACAGAGAAACGCTTAGCCCTGTTCTTTGTGAAATGTCTTGTAAATTCAACCCATTTTTTTCTCTTATTTTTTTTACATTCTCGCCAACATTTAAAATAATTTCCCCATCCTGCAATGATTCATCTGTCCCATCTGCAAGGTATTTTTCCTCATCCTTTGCAGAAAAATGGCTAAGGTCGTTTAAAAAATCTTCGTATCTATCACTTTCATTGACGTTCTTTTTTTCTTCCATATCTTCTCCAATGATACAAAGGTAGTTGTTTACTAATGTTTAACATTGATTAAACAAACAAATTCCTCTTCAGATTTAAAAAAATATATTTACTTCGTGTATGAACCCATATGCAATATACCATCTTCATGAAACAGTGTCAACGCTACGATAGATTTTTCAAGAGATTTGGCTAAGGCGGGCTTCAAACCATAATACCCAAGGGATATTATGGTTTGGTCTGTATAAGGCTTGCAATAAGTTTTTTGTCTAAATAGAATCGACTTCGACGAATTTTGCAAGGATATCATCTTAAGGAATAAGTAAATATTTTTCTCCTTCAAAATTAATCTCTGTCCCTGAAAATCCTTTATAAAGAACTACATCACCTACTGATAGATCAATATCAGAGTCTGCAGGGAGGGCAACTACCTTGCCTTCTTGAGATTTCTCTCTCGCAGTATCCGGGATAATTATACCTCCAGATGTTTTATCTTCAGCGGGATCTTCTAATTTGAGCAATACATTATTATTTATTGGTTGAATCTTTTTCATTTGCACTATCCTTTCTTTAATGTTTGATTAATTTAGACCTAATAATTTATCTATCTTTGGCTGATCAAATCCAACAATAATCTGGCCATTAATATCTATTTGCGGTGTACCCATCTGGCCGCTCCTGCGAAATATGTCCTTAGCTGCATTCTCATCATGGGATACATTTATATTTCTAAATGGTATGCCGGCTTTTTTCAAATATGATTTTGCCTTAGTGCACCACGGGCAACCGTCCGAACTATAGACAGAAACCCTCATGCTCTGCTCCCCACCCTTTCTATTAACAACGTGATGGTGCCCATTCACTATTCTCTTATAGGATTCTTCAGTTTGAACACCTAATATGGTCTCCGGTTGTCTGTCTTTTTTTAAGACTACCAGGGTAGGCACAGAATTAACGCCGAATAAGGGGTGTATATCATTTACCTTTGATGCATTAACCCTGAATATTACTGTACTTGAATTCTTTTTATGGAATGTGTCGAGTGCCTCCAGCGCTTCATTGCTTTTTTCTGAGGAATCTGTATGAAACAATATCATCATCAGGTCTGGATTATTTTTTTTAAGGTCAGATAAATGCTGCTGGCTTTGTATCTCCTCTATCATGATTCTCGATGACCTCCTCACTAAGATTTAAAGCTTTCATTCAATGTGCTTTCTTGTATTTTTTTTTACCTTAATTTTTTTTAATCATCAACAATGATATTGTCAAGGCATGGGGATCTAAATTGGATAGTCATTATAGAAAACCCATTATATAAGTCCATATGCATATGGTAACGATAAATAAAAGCGTTGAAAGTGTTACTGCAGATGAGGCAAATTTAACGTTCCCCCCCATCTCACCTGACATAACGACAGAAACAGTAGCTGTAGGGACAGCCAACATTATCACGGCAACCTGTATGGAAAAAGAAGGGATTCCCCCTTTGTGGAGCAGAAACATTCCTATCCCGGGGAGTAAAAGGAGTTTCAGCGCGGAAGATGAAAAAAGCCATATTAAGTACCTTGGAGACAGTGATAAGGACAGGGATGCGCCAATGATCAAAAGGGCCATGGGGAGGGCCATATCGGAAACAATTTTTAGTGAATTATTCATAAAACCTGGCAATTTTAAATTAAAAAAAGAAAATATCATTCCAATCAATGCAGAGACTATAATTGGGTTGATGGATATACCCTTAAGTATGTTTACCAATGATTTTAAGAAATTTTTATGACCTTTGGAGAATATATTATAGGATAAAATTGATAATATAGTCTGGGAAATCATAATGAATGGGGCAAGAAAGCTTGCAATCCCAAGACCATTGTTACCTAACGTATAGAATACTATGGCAAGACCAATGTAGCCTATATTTCCATGCATCGCTGTTTGCACAAAGCTTCCAGATGAATCTTGGCCTAAAGGTGTAAAAACACCTAAAACGGAAAAAATGATAGATAATAGCCATATAAAAAATATAGAGAGGCATGAAATGAGGGCGAGGTTCAAGTCGAAGGTGTCGCTAAAGGACGCTTGAGATAGCTTAATAAAGAGAAGGGCCGGTATAGCTATGTAATATACAAGATGATTGGCCCCCTTTATAAATACATCCGGATAAAATCCAAGTCTTTTTGCGCCTGCACCTAAAAATATAACAATGAAAACAGGCAGTATTTTTAAGGCAATGTCCATATGGATAAATATAGATGTCCTTTTTTTTGGCCTTTTAATTCATATGCCAGGCTATTGACGATTAGAGAATTTTCATATAGATATGCAATACATGTGTTATCTGATTCAAAAAAAACAACATCAACTTATTATATAGATGAGCTTTTATACATGAATGCGCAATAAATCAATGAGAAAAAAATTTTATTTTAAAACCCCCCATGTGTGGTCATTTACAACGTACTTTGCAGAGGGACTTCCCTACACTGTGATAAGGATTGTATCCTCTGTTTTTTTTCGAGACATGAAGGTAAGTTTAGAGGCCATAGGTCTTACATCATTATTCGGCATACCTTGGGTTATAAAATTTTTATGGGGACCGCTAATAGATCAGTTTGGGACTAAAAGAAAATGGATGCTTATAATGCAATTTTTTTTGGCCCTCCTATTTATTCTTGTTGCCTTTATAAGTTCTATCCCTTCCGGAATTAAAGCTGTAGCCATTTTGTTTTTTGCAGGGGCAATTTTATCCGCCACCCACGATATTTCTATAGATGGCTACTATATGGAGGCGTTAAATAAGGAGGGGCAGGCAAAATTTGTTGGCTACAGGGTAATGGCATATCGTATTGCAATGATGGCAGGGACAGGAATAATTGTTACAATAGGTGCAACATTAAACTGGTTTTCCGCCTTTTCAGCAGCAGGTATCTCCCTTATCCTTCTTTTTCTTTTTCATTTACTCTTTCTCCCCCGTGTTGAAACGGAAAAGGCAAAAATAAGGGATTTATTTAAAATAACACTTCGGGTAAGGGTTTTGGTAAAAGGCCTTATCATATTGTTTATTTTTTTTGGTATACAGTATTTTGCCTGGAAGAGGTTTGCTGACGGGCTTTTTGAGATTATGCCATTCCTGAGAAATATAAGCTTTTCAGGGGCAACAGCATTAGCCCTTCTTGTATTTTTAATTGGTATGGCCCTTTTCAGGAATAGAATAAAAGGTCTTCTCTTTAAAGACAGAGAATCATTTTATTCAAGGGCATTCTTCGACTACATTAACAGGGATCATATGTCTGTTGCCATAGCCTTTATTATACTCATGAGAACAGGGGAGTCTGCTTTGTCTTCCATGGTTGCCCCGTTTATGGTTGATCTGGGACTGAAAATACATTTTGGATGGCTTTCAGGAGGCATTGGTCTGCCCTTTTCCATTATTGGGGCTATGGCTGGAGGATTTTTTATTTCTAAATTTTCATTAAAAAAGGTAATATGGCCATTTCTTCTGGCCCAAAATTTTACCAATTTAGTATATGCCGTCCTTGCCCTGTACCTCAGAGGATACCTTACTATAAATACAGGCGCAGAAACCGTTACGTTCATCGGTAACCACAATCTTTTACTTGTTGCCCTTGTACATGCATTTGATCAGCTTGCCGGCGGTCTTGGCACGGCTGTTCTTATGACCTTTTTAATGAGAACATGTTCTGACCTATTCAAGGCAGCCCATTATGCTATTGGTTCAGGGCTTATGAATATTAGTGGGGTATTAGCCGGTGTTGCCAGTGGTTTTTTAGCGGAAAGGCTTGGCTATGGTCTTTTTTTTGGTTTTACCTTTTTACTGTCAATTCCCGGTATGTGTCTAATATTTTACACCCCTTTTTTAGATAAAAATAGAGCAATTACCCCTGTCAATAGGATGTAGACATTCAGCCCAAATTAACGTAGAAGGGGTTTATACATAATTATTAGCAGCCCAATAAAAAGCTGCGGAATAGGAAAAATTTAATAGCCTATAACCTCAACAACCTGATTATTTAACAAATAATAAGTTCAGAAGAAACAAGGATAGGCCCCTGCCACTCTATTCAAGGCATGGTCGTCTCATATTTTACAATGAAAGGAGAACAACCTAATAAACATGATAAATAATGATAATATACACAGATTGAGTTTCGAAGATAAAGAAATAACAGTAATAGGGACGGCCCATGTGTCAATGGAGAGTGCTGATTTAGTTGAACATGTAATTGAGGAGGAAAGGCCTGACACAGTAAGCGTAGAGCTTTGTCAATCAAGGTATCAATCAATTATCCAAAAAAATCAGTGGCAAAATACAAATCTTTTAAAGGTTATTAAGGAAAAAAAGGCATTTCTCCTTTTATCAAATCTTATGCTCGCATATTTTCAAAAGAAAATAGGGAAAAAATTAGGCATTAAACCAGGTGAGGAAATTATGCGGGCTGTCCAGACAGCAAAAAAAGTAGATGCATTGATCCATTTGGCAGATAGAGATATACGCATTACCCTAACAAGAATATGGCGCTTTATGGGGTTATGGACTAAAATTAAATTACTGATCCAGTTTGTTACTTCCGCAGGTTCTATGGATGAAATCAAAGAAGAGGATATTGAGGAGATGAAAAAGAAGGATATCCTTGAGACATTGCTTTCAGAAATTGGTGAGGCCTTCCCTGTGATAAGACGTATATTAATCGATGAAAGAGATCAGTACCTTGCGTACAAAATCATAACTGCACCAGGCAAAAAGGTTGTTGCTGTAGTTGGTGCAGGACATGTGCCAGGGATTAAACGGTACTGGGGAAAACAGTTAGATATTGATACGCTAAACTACATCCCCCCGAGGGGTAAGTTTTTTCATATTTTGAAATGGGGAATACCAGCCATGATAATAGTAATTATTTGCTATGGTTTTTTCACAGCTGGTGCCTCTGCTGGTGCACATATGATTAAATGGTGGATCCTGGCAAATGCAGTACTTTCCGGTATAGGAGCTGCTATTGCGCTGGCCCACCCACTGACAATCTTGTCTGCAGTTGTTGCCGCTCCCCTGACGTCTCTAAATCCTATGATTGCGGCAGGATGGGTCTCCGGCTTGGTTGAGACCATATTAGGTAAACCAAAGGTCAGGGATTTTGAAAATCTGCCTGAAGATATCTCATCAATGAAGGGGTTCTGGAAAAATAAGATTACACGAATTCTACTTGTTGTAGTATTTACAAATATAGGTAGCTCAATAGGAACTTTCGTAGCTATTCCCTTAATGGTCAAGGCTTTTGCTTAGTCCTATTCCAAACATAGTCGCCGTTCACGGCTTGAAATCCGCCACAAAAAAGATGGGCCCGCCTTTCGTATGGCGGGTTGAAATCCGCCAATGTTTTGTGGCAGGCTTGAAATTGGAAAATAGAAATTTGGGAAAGATGAAACTGAAAATATAGCAAAAGGGTATGGTCGGTATATTCCTGCTGACAGGAAAAAACCTACGTCCAAGAGTTTCATTTGAAGAAACCAAATCATGAATGCGAAAACTCATCAGAAGAAAAATTTTATCTGAGTCAAACGCCACAGAATGCAAAGCAATAGTTGAAAAACTCGGCCCAAAATTTAATGCGTTCATCAACAGCACAAAAGCATGAAGGCCAAATTTCCAATTTCTATTTTCTAATTTCAGCGTTACGTGAATGGTTACTGCTCATCTTCTATGTTTATCTTGAGGTAGAGATCGCCGTTCTTTTCTCTGTTTATATTTCTTCCGAGCCCTGAAAGTCTAAGTCTTTTTCCCTGGAAACTCCCTGGTGGTACTGCTATAAAAAATAAATTTTTTTTAAAACCTTTTGGAATGTTAATCAGTTTTCTTGTACCAACAACAGACTCTTTTTTTGTAATAGTTACGTTTCCATGCATATCAGGATCCTGGCCTATGCTGACGGGCCTGATCGTCTGTATCCTGGCAGACCTGTCCCTCCTTACACTATACTTGGGTCTTCTTCCAGAAGCCGTCCCATTGAATAAAAGAAATAGTTTAAGAAAGATAATTCCAAAGATAAATCCACCGATATGAGCCCACCATGCAATACCCCCTTGTCCTGTCATGGAAGCTGCACTAAAAAACTGAAAGATAAGCCAGATACCAAGAAAAAAAACAGCCGGTATTTCCACAATTGGGAAAAAGAGAAAGATAGGTATCAATGTTAAAATCTTTGATTTAGGGTATAATATCATATATGCGCCCATCACCCCTGCTATGGCTCCACTGGCCCCAATAGTTGGAATCGGTGAGCCCCAGTTAACGGCAAGGTGAAATAAACCGGATGCAAATCCACACAAGACATAAAACATAAGATATCTTATAGGGCCGAGCCTGTCCTCTACATTATCACCGAATATAAAAAGCGACCATAAATTTCCAATAAGATGAAAAAATCCTCCATGAATAAACATAAAGGATAGTAAGGAAAACATTTGCTGGACAATAGTAAAATGGGAGCCAATATCCGGGGAAGAGTATCTTGCAGGTACTAAACCATAGATATATATAAACCTATCCAATTCTCTACCCTGGGTTAATTCTACAATAAATAACAGAATATTAATAACTATAATAGTCATGTTTACTACAGGGTAGCTCTTTGAACGTATTGTGTCTCTCAAGGGTATCATATTTATGCTATTTTTTTCAGATTATAGTTTTTTGGCAGTTCAGGTTTTTAATACATAATGATAAGAAATTACATATAAGAAAGTCAGCCCCCGTAATTTTAAGAGACAATAGAAACGGCATGGGTAAAGAAAAATGTACAATGCCAGATAATGATAAATGCCGTAGGTAATATTATTCAAAAATTGCCGGCTCCCTGAGGATCATAGGGATGGCTTGGGCTGATGTCTTTGCAATATGAGGATAGACAGTGTCGAGGGATGCAAGATGCCTCAAGTTATCAGCAGTCCTTGAGATGAGCATCGCCAAATCGCCTTCTGCCATATCTGCTATACTTAAAACCCTGTCCCATTCAACCCCCTTGGCCCATGCATAGATAGTAGCCGCTGTCCATAAGGGGATTGGCCTGACCGGAAACCCATAGACGGTTTTACGCTCTATGAGTGGAAGGAGTCCGGTTTTCATTTTATTATATGCTGCAATTAGATGCTTTGGTATGCTTGACTCATCAAATTCAATCTCCATCTCCCTGTCATATACAAAGGTTGCTATAAGTGCAGCAAGTAAGGCAGGGTCTAACATTGGAAAGAGTTCCAATCTAAGGCCTTCCGCAATTGCAAGGGGCTGATCAATTCTTAGTTTGGATGCCCACCTTCCGTCTTCTGAAAGCGTGTCATCTTCCCTTACATAACCCTCCATTTTTAGAAAATTCAAATGTCTTATGAAATCGTTCCAAAGTTTTTCCCTTACGGCATTTTTTAAATCCCAGAGAATTGAGAAATCATTACGGGAGGATCGAAAGCCCCTACTTTTTTTCCCATGACAAATATAAAAATGCCTACATTTTTTACAAATCATGTAATTTAATTCATGTTCAAGGAAAGATATCCTGTCTGTAAGCGGTGTAAGCTTAGAAATTTCGTCTTCACCTAAAGGTAAATGTTTCATGGCCCTGGGGTTTTCTTCTGACGATACCCTGGACAAAAGCATTCTTAATACAACGGGGTTTTCCGAAGATTGTATATCTATTACCCTATCGAGAATGGTTAATATTTTGTCTGGGGTAAAAAATCTCATCTTTGGTGGTCTTTTTCCCCCGGGTTTATTTTTCATACGGCAAGCAAATATTCCCTCCTTATCCATCTTTATATGTCTCTTTATGGCACAGTATACCCGGGATCTCTTATCAAGAAATAACCTTCCAGGAATAAGGTTTGCAATTTTAGAAAGGGTTACTTCAAGCTGTTTCTCTCTTTCCCTTATTGCATAAATCTCATTGTTTATGGCAATTCTTTTTCGTACAAGACCAAGGGCAGATTCAGGTGATTTACAGAGAGATTGCGGCAAAAATTTCATCAATTTTTTTCCAGCATCTTTCAGTCGCTGTTCAATATCGTTCTCCATGTTTTTCCAATTCAAATAACCAGCAAAGGATTTAAAGAGAATATCTCTGATTTCCTCAGGCCTATATGATAAGAGAAGGTTTAAAGACATGGAAAAATCAATTTTTACCTGACTTACTATATCCTCAGGTGGAGATTTTAAAAGATCTCCGATCAGTTCCACATCCATAAAGGGTCCGGGAATCACTATAGCAAAACCTATATTATCCATCCCCCTCCTGCCTGCTCGACCTGTCATCTGGTGAAGCTCAGTAGCCGTTAAATTTTCAAACTTATGCCCATTATATCTGTCTGAATTGAGAAAGGCGATACTTCTTGCCGGGACATTTACGCCTGCAGCTACTGTTGATGTTGCAAAAACTGCATCAAGCAAACCCTCTTCCATTAAGCTTTCTATCAATAATTTCCACAACGGCAGCTGGCCGCTATGATGGGCGCCAACAGAAAGATTTTTTAGATGCCATAGTTGATTGCATTGCTTAAGATGCGGGTGTAATGTAATAAATTCATCAATCTTTTTATTCAGTTTTTTTTCATTATCTCCATTACGTTTTATGCTTGACTTACACAAATCAAGTGCATCATTGCAATTGGCCCGGGATTTCAAAAAGAAAATCGCCGGCAATAGATTATACTTCCTTAGCGAGTTTAGTATCTCTCCAAAAGGCGGAAGTCTCCTGCCTGAACCAACAACAGGACCTTTTGGGCTATGTAAAAACCGTAAAACCTTTTCATCAAGGACTTTTTTTCCAAGTAAGGGGAGAAGGGTTCCTGTTGGATGAAAAAAAAGAGGAAACATGGGTACAGGTCTCTCTTTCTCTTCGATGACAACACATTTTTTGCCCCTTAAATGCCTAATCCAACCTGAAATCTGGTGGGAGTTTTTTATAGTGGCAGAGAGTAAGAGGAGGGGAATACGGACTGGAAGATATATTATAATCTCCTCCCACACTACACCCCTTTCCTCATCTCCAAGAAAATGTGCTTCGTCCAATATCACAAGATCCGCATATAAATCCTCCCCTTTATGCATTGCATCATAAAGTTGATTTCTGAGTATTTCCGTAGTACCTACAATTATAGGCGCATCTGGATTATCTACCCTGTCGCCGGTTACTATACCAACATTTTCTTTGCCGAAGTGGTTTTTAAACTCCATATACTTTGAATTTGTAAGGGCCTTAAGTGGGGACGCATACCATGCCTTTCCATTGTTATTACGTATGCCCTCTATGGCCTTAGTTGCAATCCATGTTTTGCCGCTACCAGTTGGGGCAGACACCAGACAATCTCCACTTTTAATAGCAGATAAGGCATTAAGCTGAAACGGGTCCGGCTTAAAGCCTTTTACCTTAGGCACACCTATCCTTGAAAAAACAGGGCTCAATCTTTTATCCGCACCTGGTTTGATTCGTGGAATAGTTGGTGCGGACTGCTTTTTTTTACTTAAATCAGGAAAAATTCTTTTGTTTTTAGTTTTAGAATCTGGCACAATACAACCCTTTTAGTTAATGTTGACCTTGCTATTATAGAATAATATTTAATGTTTCCTCAACCTCAAAATTAAAACCTTATTATTATGAACTACTTAACGCCCGAAAAAAGATATTGCATTAGGGAGCTTAAAGAGCTTCATAACTCAAAAAAGGAAGAAATAAAAGAAAGGTTGCATGAATTTAAGGAGACTTGGAACTATGGAATAAGAGAGGACATCTTTAAAGAGCTTGTCTTCTGTATATTAACTCCTATGGCCAGAGGAAGATACTGCTGGGATGCCGTAGAAAATATGATGAGAGACAGGGTTTTATTTAATGGAGATAGCACTCTTATTTCCGGATATTTAAAGGGTGCGAGGTTTATAAACAAAAAATCACAGTATATTGTGGAGGTAAGGAAAAAATTTTATTTTGATGAAAGCATTTCCATAAAAAACATACTTGCCCATATTGGTCATGGTTATGGCGCCCGGGAGTGGTTGGTGCTAAATGTTAAGGGCATTGGATACAAGGAGGCAAGCCATTTCCTGAGAAATATTGGTTTTGATCAAAACCTGGCAATTCTTGACAGGCATATATTAAAAAACCTGAAATTGATCGGGGCAATTGAGGAGATACCGGATTCTCTATCCAAGGGAAAATATCTTCATATAGAGAAAAGTATGGAAGCCCTTTCAAAGACCATTAAGATACCTATGAGTCACCTTGATTTAGTCATGTGGTGCAAGGAGGCTGGTGAGATATTTAAATGATCTTTAATTCAAATTACCCGTTTTTTACTACAAAGATAAATACATACAAACAACTCTTTTAAGGAATGGTATGGAAATGAAAAAATTTATGGAACCTGAAAGTATAGCCCTAGTAGGGCTAAGCAGGAAAACAGGATCAGGATCATACAATATTATGGAGAATATGATCCGCTTCGGGTATAAAGGCAAAATTTTTCCAGTTAACCCTAATGCGAAGGAAATTTTAGGGAAAAGGACATTTTCTAATGTAAGTGAAATAAAGAAAGACATAGATTTGGCAGTCATAAGTGCACCAAGAGAGGATACGGTTAATATCCTCAAGGATTGTGCCCAGGCAAACATACGTGCTGTAATTATAGTAAACCAGGGATTCGCCGATGCCGATAACAAGGGAAAAACAATTCAACTGGAGATTGAAAATATTGGGAAGCGTCATGGGATAAGAATTCTTGGCCCTAATACCCTTGGGGTTCTTAACAATTATAATAATTTTACTACATCTTTTATGCCCTTAACGAATGAAAAGTCCTCAGTTGGTTTAATATGCCAGTCAGGTATTTTTTTTGTCGGCGCTCAGGAATTCAGTGGCTCCATAGGGAAGGGTATTGATTTAGGTAATACCTGTGATATTGGTTTTTATGAGGCCCTACAATATTTCCACGAAGATCCTGACATAAAGATTATAGCTATTCATATGGAGGGATTAAATGAAGGTGCAAAGTTTATCTCGCTTGTACGTGAGGTTACAAAGGGAAAGCCGGTTATCTTACTTAAAACAGCCGGCACTGAAACAAGCATAAAATCGGCACAGTCCCATACAGGTACCATGGCAGGTAATTTTCAAGTGCATAGAGCCGCCCTGAATCAGGCAGGGGCAATATTTCTTGAAAAAGACGGACAAATGAAATATGCAGTTAAGACGTTAAGCAACATACCTCGCCTGGAGGGAGATAACATCGCAGTTATTACATTTAGCGGGGCAGCAGGCATCATGGTAACTGATGCACTGGAGAAATATGGCTTGAAACTTGCTACCCTTTGCAACGATACGGTTAATGCAATTGCTCAGCTTTCCCCTGACTGGATGCCCCTCGGAAATCCCCTTGATATATGGCCGGCAGTCATGAAACACGGAGCTGCAAAGGCATATTCTATTGCATTAGAAACAGTATTGAGTGATTCACAGGTTGATGGGGTTGTTTGTATAGCAATTGCCCCTGTGCTACCTGATTTCTCATTTTTGGACGTCTCCGAATCTTTAAATATGGTTATGAAAAAGTCATTCAATAAGCCTGTAGTTGCCTGGCTTTATGGGCCAAACACCGAGGAGATTTGCAAAAAATTTGAGTCCGAGAGGAAGATAATGACATATCCAACCCTTGAGTCTGCGGCCTGGTCGTTATCTATTTTGAGATCAAGTTATTAGTTGCTGGTAATTTGGGGATTAGGTCAAGGAAATTTAAAGGCATGATAATTCTTAGTCGTAGGTGTGAGGGATAAAAAAGCAGGTGCTCTATTTACCCTCATTGTTTTGCTTTTTTAGAAGACTTATAAATTCTTCCAGGCTCTGCTGCGATCCAAATGTGCTATTATATAACTTTTCACTCCATACACCAAGACCTAATTTAAATATATAATGTATAGCGCTATCAGCACCTTTAGGTCCCTTTTGTTTTAACGTCTGATAAAGCAACTCGTCCGGTACCTTAATCGGGTATACGGCAGTTGATTCATTTTCCTCTGATTTTAGGTACTCCTGAACGCTTTTCAATATTTTCAGGTTAAGATATTTATTTGCAAATTCTTCTTTATCCATGTTATGTTCCAAATCTTTACGAGCTGTTTAGTAGCTCGTTATAATTCTACAATTATTTTTGTAAATGTCAAGGATAGAATATGTAATGGCAGTTGAATCTTCATTACTTGTCAGTGATTTTTATAATTTATTACAAGGAATAAAAAATTACGTTGAAATATATTGGAAATGTAATTATAATAAGGGAATATTAAAATAGGATAGTATAAATGATAGCAGTTCTTGTAATTATTCACGTACTTATTTGTATTGGTTTAGTAATATCCATACTTTTACAATCCGGTAAAGGTTCTGACCTGGGGGCAGCCTTTGGGGGAAGCAGCCAGACGTTATTTGGAAGCACTGGTGCAGCCACTTTTCTAAACAAATTAACGGCCTTTGTGGCCATTGGGTTTATGGTAACCTCCCTTTCCCTTGCAATTTTATCATCCCGGACTCCGAAGTCCTCTATCATGGAGGGAAAGGCCAAGACTCAACAAAATGAGCCAATAAAAACAGGCGGTCAGGCAAATACCGGGCCTGCAGCCGGTTCCGCTTCAGAGACAAAGACCGGTAATTAATAATTCTTGATGCCGAAGTGGTGGAATTTGGTAGACACGCTATCTTGAGGGGGTAGTGGGTTAC
>CBFDCD010000011.1:0-16321 GCA_965603225.1 uncultured bacterium | reverse complement strand
TAAAGGGTATCATTGAACATATAGCGGATATGGCAAAGACCGTTGGAGAAACCAATAGGCCCTTGGTTTTCCCTTTAGGAAATCATGATATGAAGGCCTTTTTATCTTCTAAGGGAAAAATAGCAAACACCAAAAATAACAATAAAGAGCATTACCTCAAGGTCTCTGCATCAGAGAATAAAGATGCCATGTCTATGAAATACAACGGGGAAACGGTTAAACAGCCTGATACTAAAAGAGAAGTTAAATTACCTTTAGACCTTGATGGTGAAACAGGATTGAGAAAGGGCGTGAAAGAAACGGGCAGAGCAGAAAAGTCGGGCATAAAAACAGTCGGCATGCCACATAATGCCGGCGCCTCAAACCCCACGGAATCAATTAATATAGCAGATAAGGGTCAAAATCCGGTTAGAAATAGTTTTCCTTCTTATCTGATTAATCAGGTGGGACGACAAATAGCCAGGTCAATTCACAATGGGAAAAATGTCATAAAGCTGCAATTAAAACCACCTGAACTTGGGACGATAAAGATCGAGGTAGGCATAGAAGATAATCGTTTACGGTTAAGTATGATTACCCAGGACAAATCCGTGAAACATATTTTGCTCTCAAATATCCATGAGCTTAAGGAAGCCCTTGTAGAGCAAGGAATAAAGCCTGATAAAATAGATATCCAGCTTGATTATAACCCTGATCAGTCTCTAACAAACTCGAATAAACACTCGAACAAACACCGCGAAGGAGGAAAGTTGCCTAGACACATTACAGGACCCTCATCCCTTAAAGGTGAAGTCAGGGGAAGAGAGGTTTCACCAAAGACATACAATGTTTTACCGGGGAATAATTTGTTAAACTTGATGGCGTAGCGAAGTATTTCATGAATCCCACAATTGGCATCATGAGGGAGCGAAAGGACTTTTTACGGGACCATCAATAATAAGTAATTAAAAATATAAAGAAAGGAGGGAAAGTATCATGTCCATAGAGGACCTTGGAATATTATATAATGGGGCCGCAACGGCCTCAGGAGAAATGTATACTACCACGAATACAAAAACGGAATTAGGCAAGGAGGAGTTTTTAACCCTTCTCGTAACCCAGCTTAAAAACCAGGACCCTATGAATCCACTTAAAGGCACTGAGTTTACGGCACAATTAGCTCAATTCAGCAGCCTCGAACAGCTATTTGCGATAAATAAAAACATTGCCGGTATGCAGGAAGGTCTCAATGTTCAGGAAGACAGGAATATTCTTGATTACATTGGCAAGACAATAAAAACAAACGATAATACCATATTAATTGACGACGGGACCATGGACTCAATTGTTTATACGCTGGATAAAAGTCTTAATGTGAATATCCATATTTATAGTGATGAAGGCATTGAGGTCCGCAGAATTAATGCCGGCATGCAGGATTCCGGTGAACACTCTCTTGTCTGGGATGGCCGTAATAATAATGGTGAAAAAGTGCAAAACGGCACCTATACCTTTGATATCAATGCAGTCAGTGATGATGGTCAAATAATGCCCTATGATTCTTATTTTACCGGAGAGGTTACAGGCATTACCTATAAAGATAACACACCATTTTTAATGGTAGGGACCAGGGAAATAAGGCCGGAAAGTGTCATAGAGGTTAGGGGAAACAACAGTTAGCAGGAAAATATAGCATGCTATACAATTTTGATAATCTCGTAAAAAGTCGTCACTCCGGTGAGAACCGTAGTCCAGATGGTCTGCAATTGCTTGAAAAGACTGGATTCCGGCTTTCGCCGGAATGACGGAAAACGGTATTTTGGTGCTCTTTACGAGACCATCAATTTTAAAATTTTAGAAATTATTTTATAATCTTAGTGTCTTAGTGCCTTTGTGGCAATATTTTTATCATTACATAACAGTAAACAAAGGAGGAAAATAAAATGTCATTATCAAGTTCACTTTTTACAGGTGTTAGTGGCCTGAGCAATCTCGGGAATTCCATGAATATAATTGGAGACAATATTTCTAACGTGAATACCGTTGGCTTTAAGGCGAGTCGTGCTACCTTTCAGGATGCCCTTAGCCAGAGCATTGCTGTTGCATCCGGCTCATCTCAAATAGGACGAGGCATGTCCTTGGCTAATATTAGCCAAAATTTTGCGCCGGGGTCCTTTGAATCCAGCGATTCTTCTACTGACCTTTCCATTGCAGGAGATGGTTTTTTTGTCGTAAAAGACCCTCTTAATACAGAGTCTGTTTCTTATACAAGGGCCGGTGAATTCCATGTTGATAAGGACGGAAACCTTGTAAATCCAGGGGGCCATATTGCTCAAGGGTGGGCTGTTAGCCAGGATGCTACCACCGGAGAAACGGAAGACGTTGGGGTGATAACGGACATACAATTTTCTTCCCTTATGTCTCAGCCGTCTGCAACCAGTAAGATGCGGATAATTACTAATTTGAATGCGGACGCGGATGACAAATCACCCACATTAGAAGCATCATGGAATGCCCAGAATGCCACCCCTATTGAGGGAAAAGACTATGAGTATCAAACCACACTTAAGGCCTATGATTCCCTTGGTGATAGCCATGACATCAACATCTATTATGATCCCTCTGCAACATCATCAACATGGGAATTTATTGTTACCTGTAATCCGGAAGAAGATAACCGTGCGGACGCACAGACAGCCCTGACAGGTGGTGATAATGGTGTCGGCATGCTTGCCAGGGGACAAATTGTTTTCGATGTGAGCGAAGGTTTTATAACCGACATAAATCTGGACGAGTTTACCCATGGCACTGATTATGATATTGCAACTGTTGGCAACTGGACCACCAGAACTGAGGCAACTAATCTTACAGATGGATATTTTACGGTTTCACCTGATTTTATAGGCAGCTCACCATTGACGATTAACCTCGATTTTGGTGCTCAGTGTACTGATCCGGCAACCCCCACATGGACACCAGATTCCCTTTCCACCACCCAGTATGCGGCTTCATCGAGCACAAACTTCCAGTCTTCTAACGGCTATGGTGTTGGAGACTTGCAGTCCATTGCAGTTGAAAAAGATGGTATCATTAACGGCCAGTACTCTAACGGTCAGAGCTCCTCATTGTTCCGGATGGCCCTGGCCAAATTTCACAGCACGCAGGGGTTAGACAAAATTGGTGGAAACCTCTATGGAGAGACTGCTCAAAGCGGCAGTGCTATTATTAACAGGCCTGGGACAAATGGCCTGGGCACTATTTTGGCTAACTCCCTTGAGCAATCTAATGTAGATATTGCAAATGAATTTGTAAAGATGATCACTACGCAGCGTGGATATCAGGCTAATTCCAGGATTATTACTGTAACAGATCAAATGCTTGCAGATGTTATTGCCATGAAGCGTTAATAGAGGCATACATAGGAAAAGGAAAAAGGGGCAGATGTCAAGATCTTGACACCTGCCTCAATGATTGACACTGCGTTTCACATATGATTCTCCAAAAAAACACCAAATACCCCCATTCCCTTATATTGCCCCGCATTATTCACCTCTTTTAATATATTTCCTTAAACAAAAAAAATGGCACAAAGGTTGCTGTATATTTACAATAACAATTATTTATATTGTTCACGGTGATTATAGTGTCTTAAATTATATAAATCAATACATGGAGGGACTATGGATATTGCCACCATAGTAGGTGTTATATCTGCATTTGGTCTTGTATTTATTGCAATTTTGATGGGGGGAGGTATCGGCACATTCATAAATATTCCCGCCCTGATGATCGTTGTAGGCGGCACACTTGGGGCCACAATGATTAACTATCCCCTTAAGGATGTGATTGGAGTTATGAAGGTGGTCCAAAAGGCCCTTTTTGCGAAGAACTTTTCCATCAAAGATCTTACGGAAAAATTTATGGATTTTGCGCAAAAATCTCGTAAAGAAGGGATCCTTGCATTAGAGGGTGAGATAAAGGAAGTTAAAGACGAATTTGTGAAAAAAGGGGTACAGCTTTCCATTGACGGACTGGAACCGGAAGAGATCAGGGAAATACTTCAAACCGAGGTTGATTTTATCCGGAACAGGCACCAATTGGGTGCGGAACTTTTTACCACAATGGGAACATTTGCCCCTGCCCTTGGTATGATTGGAACCCTGATTGGTTTGGTTCAGATGCTTCAAACCATGGATGACCCGAGCAAAATTGGGCCGGCTATGGCAGTGGCCTTGCTTACAACCTTTTACGGTTCGATCATGGCCAATATAATATGTATACCCATAGCAGGGAAACTGAAAACCAGAAGCAAAGAGGAGATGCTGACAAAAGAAATGGCTATACAGGGTGTAATGTCCCTTTCAAACGGAGACAACCCAAGAATCCTTGACCAAAAACTCAAGGCATTTATGCCGCCTAATGTGAGGGGAGAGACCGCAAGGTAATGGCGAAAAAGAAGAAAAAAATAGACGATGAGCAGGGTATAGATATAGGACTGGTTTTAACTGTTTCCGTCTTCCTTATACTCTTAACATTCTTTATTATGCTGAATTCAATCGCTGTAATAGACGATAAAAAAACACGTCTGGCATTAGGTTCGCTTGTAGGGGCCTTTGGAAGTTTTTCTGGGGGCCTATCACCAATAAGGTCTGGCGAGGCGGACAGGGTTGTGCCTATTTCATCCCCTATGATTGATGAAACGCTCAGTTTAGATAACCTTTTATCACTCATGCATCAAGATCTTGCAGGAGAGATGAAGCTTGAGTCAAGCAAGGACCAGGATAGGATCACCTTAAACGAAGGTTTCCTGTTTGACGGAAATCAGGGCGTTCTCAAGGCCGATTCATACCCAGTGTTAAATAAAATCTGCAGTTTTATAAAAAAGGGAAAGTATCCAGTAGAGATAATAGGGCATACAGATAACAGGCCTGCTGAGGAAAAGGGCCACAGATCAAATTGGGAGCTGTCTTCATTTATGGCATTAAACGTGCTCAAATATTTCATGAAAGAGGGAAAAATATCGCCAAAAAGACTCAGTGCCCATGGGGCTGCAGGCTACAGGCCAGTTGCATCAAATGAGACCAGGGAATCGAGAAACCAAAACAGAAGGATAGAGATTATATTAAACTTTAAGGCGGCAACATATGTTAAGAAGATTTACAGAAAAAGGCCTTCAGGGATATTTACCTATAAGAGATTTAATTTCAAGATCTTTGAGTAACATCTAAGAATGGAGAGGGAATAATGGCAGAGAAAGAATCAGACCCGAACGCTTGGATGGTAACCTTTTCGGACCTCGTAATGCTCCTGCTTACCTTTTTTGTGATGCTTCTCACCATGTCTTCAATGGATGCCAAGAAATTAAAAGAGACCTTTATGCAGCTTGGGGGAGAGGCTGCAGGTGTACTTGAACTTACATCATCAAGGGCAATTACCAGTTTAAATAAATTTCTAAAGAAACACAAAGAAACAGACAACATGCTGGTAATTGACAATGATCTTGTCGCTGCTTTGCTTATACCTGCTGAGGGATCAGAGAAAAACCTTGAGGAGGCGGTAGGAAATCTTGAAAAATTAATAAACATAATAGATGACGAGAGGGGCATTATAGTTTCATTTCAGGATAATATCCTGTTTTACCCAGGAAGCGCCAGACTCAGACAAGAGGCATTTCCTGTACTTCATTCAATTGCCGGCGCCATTACAGCCTGTCCGAATGATATAGTTATTATGGGACATACCGATAACATCCCGACCCATAATGAAAAATATAAATCAAACTGGGAACTTTCATCATATAGGGGGCTTGCCGTACTCGAATATTTTTTAAAGGTTCAAGAACTGCCTCCCTACCGTTTTTCTGTTGGTGGCTACGGTGCATCAAGGCCTCAATGTCCTAATAACACGCCGGAAAACAGGGCACTGAACAGGAGAGTTGAGATAATTTTTAAACACACATAGGGGGAGAAATGGCAGAAGAAAAAGAAACATCGGAAAACAGCCATGAAGCAAAACCCGAAAAATCAAAGTCTTTACTAATTATTATAGTGATTATTGTTGTGATCTTAGGGGCTGGTGGATTTTTCGGATGGAATTTCTTCATGAAGGGGAAAGAGGGTGATGAAGCAAAAACATCGACCCCTGATTCTAAAAAGGACCAGATCAGCATTGTATATCCATTAAAGTCATTTATTGTAAATTTGATGGGTAAATCCAGGTTAGGCAATAGATATCTGAAGGTGATTATGCAGCTCGAGATCAGTTTTGAAGAGGATAAGGCTGCAATCAATAAACTTAAGCCGCAATTGCGGGACTCGATCCTCCTCCTTTTATCTAACCAGACATTTGATGATATTAAGACAATGGAGGGAAAACTTGAATTAAAGCAAGCACTCCTATCAAGGGTAAACGATGTTTTAGGCAAAGAAGTAGTCAAGCAGATTTATTTTACAGAGTTTGTAGTGCAATAGATAATCCTTCATAATAGAAATAAATAGTTAAACAGGTGATTTATGGCAAATGTTCTATCACAAGACGAGGTTGATTCACTTCTTGGCGGGATAGATGAGGGCAAGGTTGAAACAGAAACAGAGATTTCTAAAAGCAATGAAGAGGCAACCGTATATGACTTTAGTAATAAACGATATGGCGATCCTCAGAATAGAATGCCTGCGCTAAGGCTTGTTAATGAGCGATTCGCCCAGCTGTTAAGGACAAGTCTCTCCGCTGCTACACGTAAAATTATTGATGTTAATGTCTCTGTTGTGGAGGCTACGAAATTCGGCGATTTTGCTCGCTCCCTCCCAGTCCCGACAAGCCTCAATATAATAAGAATGGACCCTTTGAAAGGTTTTATACTGTTGTCTCTGGAGAGTTCTCTGGCATTTGCATTTGTTGACACCTTCTTTGGTGGAAAGGTGGCAGGACCCCAAAAGGTAGAAGGCAGGTCATTTACATTAATTGAAAGAAAGATATTAGATAAGATAGTCAAGATAATACTTAAAGACCTTCAGGAGTCATGGTCTAATATCCATAAGGGAGAGATGGAATTTGTCCGTTCCGAGATGGACCCACAGTTTGCCAACATAATCACCCAGAATGAACATATCATTGTAAATCGTTTTATAGTGGATTTTGAAAAGACATCAGGGGTTTTGACACTCAGCATACCCTACTCTACCATTGAACCTATAAGGGAAAAACTACGACGTCGGTTCGAGGGAGAGAAAAGCGACGCAGACAATACATGGAAGAAATATGTTGAGAAAAATATAATGGAATTGACTGTAAGCTTAAATTGCATCTTGGATACTATTAGGATAACAGGCAAAGAATTTTTAGATATTAAAGTCGGAGACATTATCCCTTTGGATAGAAGGATAGATGATTCTGTTATTATAGAGGTTGAAAGTATACCGAAGTTTAAAGGCAGCCCCGGAACCTCTAACAACAGAAAGGCAATAAGGATAAATGATAATTTAAGGAGTGAATGATGAACGAAGAAACCATTCCCCAGGAGGACTCATTAGAGGAAAAGATAGATGAGGGGGTAGAAAGCCGGAATGAACAAAAGCAAACGGAGAAATACGATCTTGGACTTATCCTCGATATACCACTAGAATTATCCGTAGAGTTCGGTAAGGTAAAGATAGTGATCAATGATCTTATTCAGCTTGGGCAGGGATCTATAATAGAATTAGATAAGTCGGTAGGTGATCCGTTGGAGATATACATAAACGGAAAATTAATAGCAAGGGGAGAGGTGGTGGTTGTAGATGATAAATTCGGCATAAGGGTGACAGACATTGTAAGCCCTATTGAGAGGGTAAAATCTCTGGGATAATAATATATTTTTATTTAAATCAACCTGTTGTAAGCGGTAACAATGGAAAATATGGCTAATTTTAATTTCATACACACTGGTTTCAAGACTATGGTCGTGCTTTTTATTGTGATTGGTCTTCTCGTATTGATCCTCTATTTAATGAAAAGATTCCTATTGCAGGGGCAGGGCATTAAAGGAGATATGCCCATCAAGGCAATATCTTCGTTACATTTTTCTCCAAAAGAACGGATTGAGGTTGTGGAAATTTCAGGTGAAAGGATTGTTATAGGTATAACACCTGGAAGCATTAATTTTTTGACTAAGCTTAAGAATTCAAATGAAAAAGATAGAAAAATACATGAAAATGGGACAGAGTTGCCGTCTGAGCAATTATAGATTATGGAAATATCTATTTACCTTGATGCTTGCCATAACTGTTTATAGTGCTTTCATTCAAGATGGAATGGCAGCTGATTTCCTCTTTCCATCGTTACGCCTTGGCGTTGAAAAAGGGGGAGACGCCGGCGATGTTTCAACCCTGCTGCAGATCATTTTTTTATTAACCATTCTTACGCTTGCACCGTCTATCTTGATACTTATGACATCCTTCACCAGGCTGGCCGTTGTTTTTTCCTTCCTGCGACATGCCATGGGTACACAGCAGACTCCCTCTAATCAAATTATCGCCGGTCTGGCCCTGTTTCTGACGTTTTTTATTATGATGCCTGTATGGCAAAAGATTAATAGCTCAGCGCTGCAGCCATATCTTAATGAAGAAATATCCCAGGAAGTAGCCCTAAAGACGGCTATAACACCTATCAGAAAATTTATGCTGCAGCAGACACGGGAGAAAGACCTATCCCTGTTTGTAAAAATGGCAAAGGTTGAGAAACCCAAAAATATGCAAGATATCCCTCTATCTATCTTAATTCCTTCATTTGTTATAAGCGAACTAAAAACCGCCTTTATTATTGGATTTCTCTTATATGTTCCTTTCTTGATTATAGATATGGTTGTGGCAAGTGTACTGCTAAGCATGGGAATGATGATGCTTCCGCCAATCCTTATCTCATTGCCGTTTAAGCTTATGCTTTTTGTTCTTATTGATGGATGGCATCTAATTGTAGGTTCACTGGTAAAAAGTTTTACCGGTGGTTAGAAAGTAAAAAAATAAAGGTCCAGAGGACCAGATCTTCAATATGGGAATAAGTAACGCATATGACACCAGAGTTTGTTATCACATTTGCCCAGGAGGCTATTAAAACAACTATCCTTGTATCAATGCCAATGCTTGGCCTTGGCCTTGCTGTAGGCCTTTTGGTGAGCATATTTCAGGCTGTAACGCAGATTCAGGAAATGACCCTGACATTTGTGCCTAAGATATTAATAGTTTTGCTGGCCCTCCTGTTCTTTGCAAGCTGGATGCTTGAACAGCTAATGGATTTCGCTGCAAATACTATTGAACAAATTCCTTTTTTCATAAGGTAGGGGAGAAACTCTCTGTGTGCATCTATCGTAAAATAAAAGAAAGGTCACGGTAATTTATGTATTCCATGCCTTTGCAATATGAAGAATTTAAATCGTTTTTTCTAATACTTATAAGGGTCAGTGTTGTTTTATTTATGTTACCTTTTTTTAGTTCCAGGACTATTCCCGTGCTGTCTAAGGCCGGTCTGGCGTTTATTGTAACTATAATCATTTTTCCTGTTATAAGCAATAAGTTGAATGAGTTCCCGGACACATCCTGGGGGGTGTTTCAATTGATACTATCAGAGTTTATAATCGGCATGATATTAGGATTAACAGTGCAAATTTTTTTTGAGGCTGTCAGCATGATGGGGCAGCTGGTCGGTTTTCAGACGGGCTTTGCCATTGTAAATATTCTCGATCCTCAAAGGGGAACACAGACGTCTATTCTCTCTAATATGGCATATCTGGTTGCAATGGTTCTTTTCCTTACCTTAAACGGTCACTATATACTGCTCGGCGCGATAAGGGAGAGTTTTGAAATTATAAATGTAGGCTCATTAAGCTTAAATAAGCAATTATTTAAGGTAATCATGGGTATTTCTGCCGACATGTTTGCTATAGCAGTGAAGATCGGCGCTCCGGCTATTACCGCCCTTCTTCTTACCAAGGTACTCTTTGGTTTGATTACAAAATTAATACCCCAGATGAATATAATGATTGTGGCATTTCCCGTTCAGATTGTCATAGGACTTATCTTCTTCGGAATATCCATGGTCGTACTTTTAATGGTTATGGAAAGGTATGTTGGGGATTTAGACCTTTTATTGATTAATACTATGAAACTATTAAGGGTGTAAAAATGGCAGAAGAGAGTTTTGAAGATAAAACTGAACAGCCAACGCCAAAAAGAAGGGAAGAGGCCAGAAAAAAGGGACAAGTGGCGAAATCCAGAGAATTGCCCTCAGTGGCCGTGCTTCTTTCCGGCATATTTACCTTAATGTTTTTTTGTTCGTACATATACTCTTATATCCAAAAAATCATGAAAGAATCCTTCTCTCTGCCCCTTCTCAATGATGTCAGCGTATCCGGATTCATACTATTTGCTGAAAGAATGCTTTCTCTATTTATATTAGCCATGATCCCAATCTTTGTCGCCATTGTTATTACGGCAATTTTAACTAATGTAGTGCAGGTAGGCTTTATGCTTTCCTACGAATCACTAAAACCTACCTTTTCAAAAATAAATCCCATCAAGGGCTTTGGGAGGCTTTTTTCAAAACAATCATTTGTAGAACTATTCAAATCTTTACTGAAATTGGCCATTATCGGGGGGGTGGGTTATACCGCAGTAAAGGGTGAGATGAAAGAACTTCCACTTTTAGGTGACATGGAGATTGCCTCAATCATAGTTTATATTCTTAGAACGGCGTTTATGATCATTGTCAAGTGTGTATTTGCTATGCTTTTTCTTGTAGCAATAGACTACGCCTTCCAGAAGTGGGATTTTGAAAAAAAGCTCAAGATGAGCAAGAAAGAGATTAAGGATGAACATAAAAGCACAGAGGGTGACCCTCTGGTTAAATCAAGAATAAGAAGCATTCAGATGCAGATGGCGAGAAAGAGGATGATGCAGGCAGTTCCCCAGGCCGATGTCGTAATAACCAACCCCACCCATTTGGCCATTGCACTGAATTATGATAATTCCTCCATGGAGGCGCCCAAATTACTTGCAAAGGGCGCAGGTAAGGTGGCGGAAAGAATAAAGGCCCTGGCGGAAAAATACGATATTCCCATCCTGGAAAACAGGGAACTTGCCCAGAGTTTATACTCTCTGGTTGAGATAGGCCAAGAAATACCGTCGTCCCTCTATAAGACTGTTGCCGAGGTACTGGCATATATTTATAAACTGAAGGGAAATAAGGAATATGAGGCCGTTTAATGACCGTGCAGTTAAAAAAATTCATCAAATACCTGTTAATGATTTATAAAAGGATAACTTCAGAGAATAATCCAAGGTTTATATAATGGAAAAAGGCGTAACATTAAATTCAAATCCTCCAGTACCTGCCAGTGAAATATTGACGGTTATCGGGGTAATTACTGTTCTTGTAGTTATGATTATTCCATTACCGCCAATGATACTCGACTTTCTTCTGGCGCTAAATATTACACTCGCAATAACTATTCTCCTCATTGCCATGTACGCATTAAGGCCCTTGGATTTTTCCATATTTCCATCCCTGCTTCTGATTACAACCCTTTTCAGACTTTCCCTTAATGTTGCATCAACACGGTTAATCCTTCTTCATGGAAATGAGGGATTATCTGCTGCAGGAAAGGTTATAAAATCCTTAGGAAATTTCGTAGTTGGAGGGGATTATATAGTAGGGATGATAGTTTTTATAATCCTGGTTATAGTTAATTTCGTGGTTATTACAAAAGGTGCCACAAGGATTGCCGAGGTTGCAGCCCGATTTACACTCGATGCCATGCCTGGGAAACAAATGAGCATTGATGCGGACTTGAATGCCGGCATAATAGATGAGGACGAGGCAAAGGAGCGTCGAAAAATAATTGCAAGGGAGGCCGAATTTCATGGCTCCATGGACGGTGCGGCAAAATTCGTCAGGGGAGACGCCATTGCAGGCATAATAATAACCATTATAAATATCCTTGGCGGATTTATAATCGGAGTACTTCAAAGAAAAATGTCTATAATGGATGCAGCCCAGAATTACACCCTTTTGACTATCGGTGATGGGCTGGTTTCCCAAATTCCTGCACTTACAATATCAACTGCGGCAGGTATAATTGTTAGCAGGGCTGCATCCACGGATAGCATGGGAAAGGAATTTGGCAAACAGTTTGCCGGTTATCCAAAGGCGATCTATATTGCATCACTCACAATCTTCTTTTTTGGTCTCATTCCCGGCCTACCTCATTTTCCGTTTATCGTGCTTTCCTTAATCATTGCCGGAAGCATGTATATCTTAAACAGGAAAGAGAAAGTCGCCAAGGTGACAGAGCTTGAAAGAAAAGAAAAAGAACAGGTTGATATAGGGCCGGAACCAGTAGAACACCTATTGGCTATTGACCCCCTTGAGCTTGAAGTTGGATATGGATTAATCCCTTTGGTAGACAAAGAGCAAGGTGGAGAATTTCTTGAGAGGGTGAGGTCAATCAGAAGACAGTTCGCCATTGATATGGGACTTGTAATACCACCAATCCATATAAGGGATAACCTAAAACTCAATTCATCTTCCTACCAGATTCTCCTCAAAGGCGTATCGATTGCCGGCGCTGAATTACTGGTAAAACATTTTATGGCCATGGACCCTGGAAATGTTACCCGAAAGGTCGAGGGCATAGACACCACAGAGCCGGCATTTAACCTGCCGGCTATCTGGATACCGGAGGTAAAAAAGGAAGAGGCCAAACTTTCAGGTTATACCGTTGTAGACAACGTAACCATAATGGCCACACATTTAACAGAGGTTCTCAGAAAATATGCCTCGGAACTGTTGGGACGTCAAGAGGTTCAAAACCTCCTGGATAATTTGAGCAGGTCATACCCAAAGGCCGTTGATGAATTGGTGCCAAACCTGCTCTCATTAGGGAATGTCCAGAAGGTTTTGCAAAATTTATTGCAGGAAAGGATCTCTATAAGGGATCTATTAACGATTATTGAAACCCTTGCTGACTACGCACCTTTAACAAAGGACCCGGATCTCTTAACCGAGTACGTGAGGCATAAACTTTCGAGATCCATCATTAGCCCTTATATAGATGAAGACGGTACGCTAAAATTAATCACCATGGCCCAGGATGTTGAGGATATTCTTGTTAAGGGCGTCCAGAAGACAGAGCATGGCTCCTATCTTTCAATTGACCCACAATTTGCAGATCCCATAATTAACTCTATCAGGGAAGAGACAGAAAAGGCCATGTCGCAAAATATCCAGCCAATTCTTGTTACTTCACCAGTAATAAGAAGACATTTAAAGAAAATGATTGATAACTTTATACCGTCTTTGATGGTTCTCTCCCAGAGCGAGCTTTTGAGTGACACGAGGTTTAAATCTATCGGAGAGGTCCAGTTAAGCAATGCAAGTTAGAAAATACCGGGCAGGAACAATTAATGAGGCTGTTATAAAGATTAAAAAGGTTTTAGGGCCTGATGCAATGATAGTTTCCACAAAAAAGTTGAATAACGGCGTTAATAAAGATGTCTTTGAGGTGACTGCTGTGTCTGCAGAAGATAGCGGTCTCAATGAATACTCCGGTTCCATAGGAGATGTTAAATCAGAACTTATGAGTATTAAAGAAATGATTTATCTTATGGGACATGGAGGCACCATATCAGAATCGCTGATAATGAATCCTGGTGCACTCAATATGTATACAAAATTAATAAGGAACGGGATAAATGATAATTTTGCCAGAATGTTCCTTGAAAAGGCCGGCGTTCTAAATGCCGCCTCCAGAGACATACAAGAAATAAGAGAAAAAACAACTCAAGAGATTGTGAGGGCAATCAAGATAAAGGATATATTCGAAACCAGGGATAAAAAATCAATAATAGCGGCTTTTATTGGAACAACCGGCGTAGGCAAAACAACCACGATTGCAAAACTTGCCGCCCAACAAATGCTAAAAAAAGGGAAAAAAGTAGGCCTTATATCAATAGACAACTATCGCATAGGCGCCATGGATCAACTTAAAACCTATGCAAGCATTCTGGGCATACCATGCATTCCGGCATATAACAGAAAAGATTTGCTCTTTGCCCTTAAAAGAATGGATGAAAAAGATTTAATTTTTATAGATACAGCAGGCCATAGTCAATACGATATGTCAAGGATAGGGGAGTTGCAAAAAATAATTACTGATGATCTGTCCATCAGCACCCATCTGCTTTTAAGTGTTTCAACGTCAGAGTCGGAGATGAAGAAGGCGGCAATAAATTTTGGCCCCTTAAAATTCCAGAGCTATATATTTACAAAGATAGATGAAGCAGAAACATGTGGATCAGTGATAAACCAGATCATGAAATTAACATTGCCCGTTTCTTACTTCACTACAGGGCAAAGCGTGCCTGACGACATTGAAAAGGCACATAAAAAAAACATCTTACACCTATTATCAATGGAGTTGTAAATGGTCAGGGACAAAAGAGCAAAGGGGCAAGGAAAAAACTGAATAGTCACTAAAAATTTGGAGCTGTGCGGTTAGCCATTAGCGGTTAGCCATTAGCGTTAAAAAAAGGGGGGGAAATGAGAGATTTTAGAGAACTTAATCAACAGATCAATGAGGTAAAGATATTGAAAAGTTTTATCCAAAAGCTAATGGCTAACTGCTAATGGCACAGGTCGAAAAATTTTAATCATACATTTGGACGTTATCAAAAGGTATCTGTATTATTTTCTGATAAACGAAAAACAATTTGTTTTGTAATGGAGAATTGCAAATGGACCAGGCAGCAAAATTAAGAGGATTAGTACGGGATGAATCTCTGCGAATTCATAGGATTAGACAAGGAAATAGGGGGGGAGCGTCGTTGCAAAAAAGCATACCAACGGTTATTGCCATAACAAGCGGCAAGGGTGGCGTAGGCAAAACAAATGTTGTTGGAAACCTGGCTATTGCATGTCAAAGATTGAAAAAAAAAGTTTTAATATTTGATGCCGATCTTGGGCTGGCGAATATCGATATTATCTTTGGCATTAACCCACAACATAACATCGAAGATGTAATAAAGGGGGAAAAAGGGTTATCTCAGATTATAGTAAAAGGACCTGAAGGCGTGTCAGTAATACCTGCCAGTTCAGGTGTTCAGGAATTAGCCCATCTTTCAGAAGGGCATAAAATTAACCTGTTAAATGAATTTGATATTCTCAACAACATGTTTGACCTTTTGTTGGTCGATACCGGTGCAGGTATCTCCTCAAATGTCATCTATTTTAATTTGGCGGCCGAGGAAAGGATTATTGTGGCGACACCTGAGCCTACATCTATAACAGATGCATATGCCCTTATGAAGGTCATGTTTTGTCAGCATGGAACAAAAAATTTTACCCTCTTAATAAATATGGCCAGAGACGAACAAGAGGCAAGATCGGTTTATGCGAATATGAGTAAGGTAGTGGCAAGGTTTATGGGCAGCATATCCCTGGACTATGCCGGTTTTATTCCGTGGGATAATATGGTGCAAAAGGCAGTGGCCAGAAGGGAGCCCGTTGTATGTAGTTACCCTGAGACCCAGGCAAGCAAAAGTTTCAATAAACTGGCCCAGTATCTCTTCAGGAAATCAGATAAAAGGCCCATGGACGGAAATATTAAATTTTTCTGGAAAAGGCTTGTTGCAGGAGCAACAGATTGAGGCCAATGAGGACTTATATTAATAAATACCAAGAGGTTGCCCAAAACCACTGCCATAAGGCAGATGCAACCACAAAAGAAGGCCTTATACTTAAATATGCCTCGTTGGTAAAGTATATTGTCGACAGAATGGCGCTCAAGCTTCCCTCAAATATATCAAGAGAAGAGTTAGCAAGTGCAGGGGCAGTAGGCCTGCTTGACGCCATTGATAAATTCAAACCGGAAATGGGACCTAAATTTGAAACTTACGCGGAACACAGGATTAAAGGAGCTATATTAGACGAACTGAGAAAAATGGACTGGGTCTCCAGATCCATAAGGAAGGATATCCAGAGGATTGAAAACGCTATTACCGAATTACGGTCTACACTGAAAAGGGACCCAGACGACCTGGAAGTTGCTCAAGAGCTTGGTATTGATATTGAATCATACTATAAAATGAGCAGCAGGGCATGGGGCGTAAGACTCTTCAGCCTTGATGAGCTTTTTCCAGATGGATCAGTTCCCAAATTCTCCAAACAGGTCTCGGATATGCCTTCACCATTTGATGAATTAAAGATAAAAGAGTTGAAAGAAAACATATCTCATGCCATTTCAGGTCTTGGAAGCAAGGAACAATTGGTAATATCACTTTATTATTATGATGAACTGACACTAAAGGAAATAGCA
>CBFDCD010000010.1:0-16615 GCA_965603225.1 uncultured bacterium | reverse complement strand
GGTAAGCGTTCACAAGTTAGAAGTTTCCCGATAAAATAGGAGATATATGTTTAATAAATCTATTCCATCAGGCTTTGGCCTAATTATAATCGGCAGTGAGATTTTGGATGACAGGGTGCAGGATAGACATTTTGAAAATACAAAAAAACTGCTTTTTGCACGAAATTATCCTTTAATATATTCAATCATTATTATTGATGACCCTGCACTGATTATGGAAAAATTACAATGGGCAATAAAACGGCCGGAACCATTCTTTTGTTGCGGTGGGATTGGGTCTACACCTGATGACTATACACGTCAGTGTGCGGCCAAGGCCTTTAATCGTTGCCTTGAATACCACGAGAAAGGCGTGAAAATATTAAAAGACCGTTTTGGGAAAAGGGCAAAGGGTGCAGTTCTGAAAATGGTTGAATTTCCTGAGGGTTCAACTCTCATTCCCAACCCGGTAAATCAAGTTCCGGGCTTTTCTATTGATAATGGATATTTTCTGCCCGGTTTTCCAAGTATGGCCGAGCCTATGGCGGCATGGGTGCTGGATACCTATTACGACCCTGGGGAGAAAAAAATTTCCAAGACGTTGATTTTGCCTGGAGCACGGGAGGCTGACCTTGTTGAAATAATGGAACAATTCATACAGAACCACTCATCATTAAAATTTTCAAGCCTGCCCAGATTTGTTACAAATGGCACAGAGGTCCGTCTTGGTGTTTCAGGAAATGAGCAGAAGGTTGAAAAAGGATTTGAGGATCTTAAAGCAATGCTAAAGGCAGAGGGTTACCGCTATTTATTAGGCTAACAGCATCAATATATCTTGCGTCTGGAAAATCCCTTTCCAAATACACTGAATGTGTCTTCTGCAATAAAAAAAGCATTACTGTCAATGCCAAAGACTATCTCCTCCAATCGTTTAAGCTGGAAGTTGTTTATGACAGTGAGGACTACTTCTTTCCGTTCGCTTGTGTAGGCGCCACGACCATAAAGAAAGGTACTGCCCCGGTTAAGTTTCTTCATAACACTCTCTGCTATCTGGATAGAATTGTCAGATATGATGATTACCATTTTACGCTGGTTAAACATACTGAGAAAATAATCCATAACCATGGCATTAACAAAGGTTAGGGCCATTGAATAAAGGACGAGATCTACCTTTATAAAAAAGAAGCTTACTGTAAAGAGTATCAAATTAAAGAGAAAGAAAAACCTTCCGATAGGGAAATTAAATTTCTGGTTTAGAATTACGGCAATAATATCGCTCCCTCCGGCAGAACCAAGAGATCTTAAAGTTATGCCGGCCCCGGCCCCTATAAGAGTGCCGCTTGCGAGTACGGCAAGCATATGATCCTCTATATGAAAATGAAATGGGACTAAGTCTATAGAAGCGGTTAAAACTGCCATACCGTAAAGGCTGTAAAAAAAGAACCGGCGGCTTATATAAAGCCAGCCAATGATAAAAAGCGGTATATTAAGCACAAAATACCATATGCCTGGAGGTATTAACTTAAAAATATAGTAGAAAAAAAGACCGAGCCCTGATATGCCCCCTGTGATAAAGCCATGGGGGATGGCAATTGCCTTTAGACCAGTAGCTAAAATAAAAGGACCTAATGTAAGTAGCATTAAATTCCAGGGTACTGAGTAACTAAAATGACGATTTTTTAATTTCATTATCCTTATTTTATCCTTTTTTTGTATCTATTGAGCCACCAAGACACGAAGACACGAAGAAAAGATTGATATAAATAAAGCAATACAGATGTGGCCGGATTTTATCAGTGATATAAATAATCCACGTATCAAACAGGCCCGTCAATACAATGATTCTATAATCTTTGTGGCAATATACCTGAGTTACTCCTTTTTTAACATTAATCCGGTAAGAGATAAAGAGGAATAGTGTCTGCTACAAGAAAACCCTTTTTGGTGGGGACAATTCTCCCCTCTTTTATCATAATAAGTCCCTCATTTTGCAGTTTTGAAATCCTGTATTTCATTTTTGTGTTGTTGTTGATTTCACTAATATGAAATCCTTCAATTGTCCGTAAACCCAGACTAATTGATTCAAGTTGCAGCTGTTTCTTGGTTAGATTCTCCCAGCCCTCTACAGGCGCTTTTTTGTGTTCAAGGGTGTCGCAATATTTCCTTATTGACCGAAAATTCCACCAGCGGGAAATGGCTTTGAACGAATGAGCAGAAGGGCCTAAACCTAAATATGGGATATGCTGCCAGTATTTCCAATTGTGCCTCGAGTAAAATGCCCTCTCCCTTGCAAAGTTGGAAATTTCATAGTGAATATAACCATTTTCCTCAAGAAATTCAGATGTCATAAGGAAAAAGTCACACCCCTTTTCCTCAGACAGGGTTTTTATTTTCCCTTTCTCTTTCATCCTCCAAAAAGAGGTTCCTTTTTCAAAGGTCAATTCGTAGCAGGAAAGGTGTTCAGGCTTAAATTTAATGGCCTGATTAAGGGTTTCAGACCATCCTTTGAGTGTCTGGCCCTCAAATCCGTAGATCAGATCCACACCTAAATTATTAAATCCACGGGACCTTACCTTTTCCAGCGCATTTCTACCCTCAACTGCATTATGCCTCCTCCCTAAAAATAATAGCTCTTTGTCATTAAATGACTGAATCCCAATGTTTATTCTATTAAAGCCCATTTTTTTTATACCCGTGATTTTTTCCAGAGTAAGGTCTCCGGGATTCGCCTCAATGCTTATTTCTGAATCCTGTGCAAAATTAAAATTTTTCAACAGATGATCCATAATTTTTCCAAGGTCCTTATTATCGAGCAGGGTTGGCGTTCCTCCACCTATATAGAGGCTGTCAAAATGGTCAAACTCTTCCTTGTAAAACATAATCTCTTTTTTCAAGGCATCAATATATCGCGGGATAAGAGAAGTAGTGACCACAGAGTAAAATCCACAATATGGGCATTTTGTTTTGCAAAAAGGTATATGAATATATAACCCGGGATTTTGTGTGATCATAAAATTAAATGTATATTAAATATATGGTTGAATATCAAATAAAAGAAATGTTACATATAATTATAGTAAATGATTTCCAGACCATATATACGTCTTTTTCGAAAAATATTAAATGTGAATCTTACGAATTATTTTTAAACTGTATGCTACGGGAGGGAGTTTTATGAATTGTAAAAGATCTTTGGCTGGTCTTATTTTAGTATTAATTATAGTATTAAATAATGCCTGCGCATTTTTGGCAGGTGGCGCAGCAGGCATAGGGGCCATAGCATTTATTGGTGGAGAGTTGAAATCAACTGAAGAGGTCTCTTTAGACAGGGCATGGAATGCCACTGAGAAGGCTATGGACGAAATGGGGTTTACTGTAAAAAGCAAGGAAAAAGACGCGCTTTCTGCACGATTAATTGCCAGACTTGTGAGTGGGAAGCAGACAACAATAAATCTTAAAAAGGAGTCTGATAGATTTATTGAAATAAGCATCCGCATTGGGATGTTTGGAAATGAATTTTTATCACAAAGAATACTTGACACGATCCGAAAAAATTTTTGATGCCTTTACCTATTATCAGCCTTAAACAGTGAAACAAAGGCATTTTGGGGAATGGTTACGGAGCCGATCATCTTCATCCGTTTTTTCCCCTTTCTTTGTTTTTCAAGGAGCTTCCGTTTTCTCGAAATATCACCTCCATAGCATTTGGCTGTCACATCCTTTCTAAAAGGCGATATTGTAGAGCGAGAAATAATGGTGCCGCCTACGACTCCCTGGATGGGGATCTTAAAAAGGTGTCGTGGGATTTCTTCCTTTAGTCTTTCGCAGGCCTGGACGGCCCGAGACCTTGCCCTGTCTTTGTGCACGATTTGCGAAAGGGCATCGACTCTTTCCCCGTTTACAAGGATATCCAACTTCACAAGATCATTTTCTCGGTAGTCTAAAAGCTCATAGTCAAACGAACCGTATCCCTGAGTAACCGTTTTAAGCTGGTCATAAAAATCATAAATAACCTCTGATAGGGGCATATCAAACCGAATTTCCATTCTGCCGGGAGTAGGATAGTTGATTTTGGAATTTACACCCCTTCGCTCAAGACAGAGCTGCATGACAGTTCCCATATAACGCTCAGGTATAAAAATACTGGTTCTGATATAAGGTTCCATGGCCCTTTCGATGGTGGTAGGGTCAGGGTAATAAAGGGGGTTATCTATTTTGATTGTTTCCCCGCTGTTTAATAGAAAACGGTACTGCACTGTAGGAACTGTCATGATTATAGATTGATCAAATTCCCTTGAAAGACGCTCCTGTACTATTTCCAGGTGCAGTAAGCCAAGAAAACCACAGCGGAAGCCCATGCCTAATGCCGCTGAAGAGTCTTTTTGAAAGACCAGGGCCGCATCGTTGAGTTTGTATTTTTCCAGGGCATCAGATAGCGCTAAGTAGTCTTCCGATGTAACAGGATAAACGGAGGAAAAGACAACGGGCTTAACCTCTCTGAAACCAGGCAGGGCTTCAGGCGCTGTATTAGAATCCAGGGTTATTGTATCACCTACTCTAACATCACTGACCGTCTTGATTCCTGCAATGATATAACCTACTTCGCCTGGGGAAAGAGATTTTTTTGGCTCCCTGGCCAGACGAAAGATCCCGATTTCTTCAACCTTATATGTGGCTGCACTGGAGATTAGGAGAATTCTATCATTTTGACGTATTTTGCCTGAAAAAATTCTGCAGCTTACAATAGTGCCGCGAAAAGGGTCGTAATGGGCGTCAAATATCAAGGCCTTTAATGGCTCATCCTCATTGCCCGACGGAGGAGGAATTTGATTAACTATCGCCTCCAGAACATCATCAATTCCTGTGCCTTCTTTTGCAGAGCAAAGAATGGCCGTTTCCGGGTCAAGACCCAGATCTGATTCAATTTGACCTTTTACAAGCTCTATATCTGCGGAAGGGAGATCTATTTTATTGATTACAGCTATAATGGATAGATCATGCTCCATCGCAGCATATAGGTTGGCTAAGGTTTGGGCCTCAACTCCCTGGGCAGCATCAATCAGTAGAAGCACCCCTTCGCACGATGCAAGGGCTCGGGATACCTCATAGGAAAAGTCTACATGACCAGGTGTATCAACGAGGTTGAGCTCAAATTTTTCTCCCTTGTTACTGATATATGGAATTGTAATGGCCTGGCTCTTGATTGTGATTCCCCTTTCCCTTTCAATATCCATATTATCCAGTATTTGATCTCTGAAATTTCGATCGTCTACCATGCCCGTCATCTGGATAAGGCGGTCTGCAAGGGTTGATTTTCCATGGTCAATATGCGCTATTATGCTGAAATTTCGAATATTCTTCATATAGTATATTTTTCTATTAAAAAAAGAAACCTTCTGTTAAAATAATAAGATAAACCACTAAAGTCTTAACACAGAGAATTACTTAAGCAATCTAACAGATTCTAAAAATTTCTGCAATTAAAGAAAGGCATTAGTGACTCACGTTTATAAGACCTTGCTATGTATATAAATGTTGGTAATTTTGAATGGTATTTTCCAAAGAAAGATTTAGACGGTAGGGAATTTTGAATAGAAAAAAAAGTGCGCCTAAGATAGGGGTTGTTTTTTCATCAGGGTTTTTTGGCTTTTTTGCCCACGCAGGATTTTTGTCTGCCATTCGAGAGCTTAAGATTGAACCATCTGGCTATTCCGGGGCAAGCTCAGGCGCCATTATTGCAGCAATGGCGGCATCTGAAATGAGCGACTATGACATTAAAAATGTTTTGTTTAGTTTCAAAAAATCAGATTTTTGGGACCCTGACCCCTTGCCTTCTCTTATCAAGGCAGGCCTGAAGTTTTTTAGAGGATATAATGGCTATCTCAAGGGGGAAGGGTTTGGCCGTCTCCTTGAGCAGATTCCTGTCAAGCGTATTGAAGATTGCCCGGTACCCCTGTTAATTACAGCGACTAATCTTACATGTCAGGGGGAGGAATCCTTTATTAAAGGGAATTTAAAGAAGGCTATACAAGCATCAGGAGCCGTGCCCATACTATTCAAACCAGTAATGATAAATAGTAATATCTATGTAGATGGAGGAATGGTGAACAAGGCGCCGGTTCAAACCCTAACTGACCTTATAAAACCGGATAAGATCATTGTCCATCTTATCAAATCGGCCAATCTAAAAGATTCTCCAAATAATTTTATGAAGAAGAACTTTAGTCCCTGGCAAATATACCGACTTTCAGTAAACATTTCACGACAAAAGGCATATCAAAGACAATGCCTTATAGTCAAGCATCAGGGAATTGATATTGTCACGGTAAATACGGATATCCCTAAGGCAGATCCCAATAGCTTAAAGTATGGGGAAATAGACTACAACAACGCCAGGGAAAAGACCCTTGCTATTTTATCAGGGGAATTCTCGAAGTAAAACAATATTAATGAGAGCTTTGAAAATAGCCTTCATTCGCGCTCATAAATCTTTTTCGACCCTGCAACGTCTCGCTTTGCTGCAAAGCCAAAACTCGCGCTAAAGCGCTCAAATCCAGCTTTCAGCGGGACGGGTCGCTTCGCTTCGACGGCAGGGTGCCCCGAATCCCGCCTTGCGGGATAAAATCGCGCTCCATGAAGCCCCTTTTCCTATTTCTATGGTTGTGAAAAGCTCTCATGAATGAATGGTGGGCATATCAAATCTCTATTTACATCTCTGCTTTTATGAAAGTGCCGTTGGAAAGCTCCATAACAGTATCTGCAATTCGTTTTACCTGATCTAAATAATGAGAGACCACAAGGATAGTGCACCGACGTTTAATGTTTTGAAGGAGATCCTCTATGAAACCCCCTGCTTTGGCATCTAAAGAGGACGTTGGTTCATCTAAAAGCAAGATATCCGGCTCTAATATAAGGGCCCTGGCCATGCACAAACGCTGTTGCTGCCCTCCGGAAAGTCCGAGGGCATTTTCTGAGAGTCTGTCCTTAACGTCGCCCCACAGATAGACATCCCTTAATGCATGCTCTACCCTGTCGGCAATTGCGTCTTTTTTTTCGTATCCGGCGAGTTTTAAGGGAAAGGCTATGTTTCTGTATATACTCATGGGAAGCGGGTTAGGCGTCTGAAAGACCATGCCTACCAGTTTTCTCAGTTTAGATGGAGGATAGAACCGATCGTAGATATTGAAGAAAAGTCCATCAAATCTGATTTCAACACTTCCTTCCATTCTCGCATTAGGCATGCCTTCCCACAGGCGATTAAGGGTCATCAGGAGTGTTGATTTACCTGTGCCGGAAGGCCCCACAATAGCAGTGATGGAATTTTCCTGAAACTCTGCCGTAATGTCTTTCAAAACATAATGGTCATTGTAAGAAAAATTTAAATGTGTAATTTTAATCTTTATCATATTATCCATGATGTGAAAAAACAGTTTAAATTATAGAGCTCAATGCCTATAGATTAAGTATTATATCCTGTAAAATGCATGATATTTCAGCCTATTCCGCACTATAAAGGCAATAAAAAAGAAGAATGAACAGATTGCCAGAAGGACTATTGATGCGCCGTAACCACTTAAGAGTTCCTCAGTATTGGAATACTGGGAGGATATATAGTAGATATAAAAGGGAAGGGCCTCGTAATGTGACAAAATAGATTTAGGCACACCTGCTGTGGCAACAACGCCTGTCAACATAATTACCGCTGTATCTTCAGCACATCGCCCTATTGACAGAATGACCCCGCTAATGATGCCTGATAGTGATTTTGGTATAAGTACATAAAAAATATTTTGCAGTTTTGTGGCCCCGAGGGCCAAGGCAGTGAGACGGGTTTGTTCTGGTATATTCTCCAGAGATACCTGTGTTGTTCGAACAATATATGGCAGAACTAAAAAGGCCAGGCACAAACTCGAAATCAGGAGACACGGAAAAATGTAGTGAGAGAGGTGTTTATGCAAAAATACGGCTAGGGAAAATCCAAAGAGGCCAATCACAATAGAAGGAATACCTGCAAGGATATCGAAGAAAAGGTTAAAAACATTTTTGATTTTTGGACCTGCATATTCGGATAGGTATATACCGCTGGCCAAACCTAATGGAACAGCAAAACCGACGGACAAGATCACCAAAGAAAAAGTGCCTATTATTGCGGGAAAAATACCGTCAAAAACCTGTTTCCTGAGAAGAAGCGCATCAACAGGATTGGTTTCACCAAAGATAAGACTAAGTTTTATTGCACCAAGACCCTTGAGGAGCAGATAACCTATAATACTTGATATAGCCCCCAGAAGTATAATCCCGCTTATCCAGGACAGTATGATAATTAAGGTATCTATCGGACGGCTCATTTTGTTACCTTTTTGGGGCCTGCCCTGAAAAACCGGACGCCTAAGACTGTAATCGTGGTAAATATATACAGGGAGATACCGCAGGCATAGATTGATTTGAACTCCATGCTCTCGTAATCCGATGCAATTACTAATGCTATATGGGCGGTTAGGGTCCGGGCTGAGTCAAGTATGGAGCCCGGTGTTTTTATTGCATTTCCTGCAATCATTAATGCTATCAACGTATCACCGAAGGCCCTTCCAAGGCCTAAGATAAGGCCTGCTAAAATTCCCCTCCATGCATTGGGAAGCATAACATGGAGGAGTTTTTGGACCTTGCTCCCACCTAATGCGTCTATTGCGTTTATGTAAGTCTTTGGAACCTGATCAAAGCTGTCAATGAAAAAGAGGATCATAGTTGGTGAGACAAGAACAGTTAGCATTAAAGAGGCAGACAGGATGCACATCCCCGAACCACCCTGAAAGATTTCTCTGATTATGGGTACAAGAAGTAAAATACCTATAAATCCGTAGATGACGGTAGGAACACCTGTCATGAATTGAACCACTTTTCGAAAAAACCTGCTAAACCCCTTGGGGCCTAATACGCTTATTAGTGAAGCGCAGCCTAAGCTAAGGGGTAAGGCAAAGGCAATGCTTAACAAAGAGACAGACATTGTGCCGATGATCATAGGATAAATTCCGTATAAACCTTGATGGGGAGACCATGGTTGCGTGAATAGAATAAAAAAATTTCCCTCTCTTATAAAGGGCAGGCCCAATATCAACATAAACCCAAATATAAGGATTGTTACGGATATGCTTAAAATGGCAGAGAGGAGAAATAATTTTTCTGCAAATTTTTCATAAATTTTGTTCATATGACCGGGATAAAGCCTTTGGTTCTGACGATCTCTTGGCATTCAGGGGTTAAAAGATACTCTATAAATTTCTTTATTAGTCCTGAAGGATTGCCCTTAGTATTGCTGTATAGCCCGCGGACAATCTTGTAGCTGCCTTTTTTTACATTATCCAGTGTCGGAAGCACATGGTCGATGGCCACCGGCGCAACGGATTCATCTATATGGCCTATAGAGACGTAGCCAATACTGTATGGATCTTGGGATATTGCAGATTTCATGGCGCCATTAGAGACAACAAAATTGGCCTTAGGCGTTATTTTACCTTTATTAAGGGCCTTTTTCCAGAAAACGGTCCTGGTGCCGCTTGCCTCATTCCTGGTATAAACATTAATCTCTTTATTTTTGCCCCCAAGTACTTGCCAGTTGTTAATTTTACCTGAGAATATATCAATAATCTGGATCGTGCTTAAGGCCTTCACATTATTTTTGGGATTGACGATAATACCTACTCCGTCGACGGCCCATTGAAAGACCTTCAGATTGTATCTTTTAATTTCACTCTCAGAAGGCATTCGGCCGGAGTTTCCTATATCTACCAATCCTTCGCCTGCCTGTTTAATTCCAACACCTGAGCCCCCTCCGGCAACACTGATCTGAATATCCGGGTTAAAATTTATTATGCGCTTAGCCGCCTCTTTGACAACCGGTATATGGGCTGTACCTCCGGCAATCTTTATAACTCCTTTTTCATCCTTAAAAATATCTAATGCGTCGGCCCGAACATTTGTGGTTGCCGAGAGAGCTAAAAAGGTCATAGCAATTCCGACAATAAGGTTTCTTGTATTCATGAGGCTTCCTCCTGTGATTTTTTTAAACTTATACTATAAATGAAATAGATTTGTATAATAGATTTTTTAAATATATAGAGTAATTCTGATAGGGGTAATTAATATGGAGAATAAGGTGTATCTATCTTTGTTTAAAAGGCGTTTATTATCTGCTTAAATTTCATCGGAAATTTAAGCAGATATACGCCCGAGCTGGTTTTTAGAGAGGGCTATTAAAACATGAAACGTTTTATTTTGTTAGAGGGTCTTCAGGTACTCTTCCTTATTTTTTAAGAAATCGTTATATATTTGATAATGTTCCGTGTTTTCGTATTCAATGTGTTTTACGGGTATATTATCGAAGTTGTAAATTTTTGCATGAGGGCAAGCCATGAGAATAGGAGAATGGGTGGCAATGATAAACTGGGCATGACCTGCCTCGCCCATGTTCGTTAGTATTTTGAGCATCTCTAATTGGCTTTTTGGTGACAGGGCGGTCTCAGGTTCATCCAAAAAATAGATCCCTCTGATTTGATATCGTTTCTTGAAAAATGACATGAGGGATTCTCCGTGGGATTGGGTTATCAAAGATTTCCCACCAAAATATTGTAACACGTCAGGCGTTTCCGATGCCCATTCATCCAAAATTTGTGAGAAATTCTGAAATGATTCCGATGCAAAAAACGAACCTGGCACACGACCATCAGACCATTCAATATCAATAGCCCTATACAGCATGTCCTCATAGGGATTATTCTCAAACCGCCTTCGGTCCTCATATTCCCCCCATATATGGATACCGGATTTTTTGCATGCGGCCCTCAAAAGGGTAGACTTACCTGTACCGTTTTCTCCAACGAAAAATGTCACTGGTGAAGAGAGCTCTACGCTTTTGGTTTGATGAAAAATATTCAGGTTAAATGGATAGTGTTTATTGGTTGGAAATTTATCTGGATAAATGTTTATTTTTTTTAAATGCATTTATTGTTCCTTGGCTGTTAGTAAATTAATGTTATGTATGTTTATTCACGATTATCGCTGTTCGTAAACCCTTTTCCACGTTGCGTTTTTATATGCATTATAGTCAATTATTGCCATGTTAAGTGTATCTTTGGCAAGTTGAGCACAGTGAACAAACTGCTCAGGTAAACCTTCCAACTCTTTTAAGATATTATCCTGGGAAATCCTGAGAGCCGACCCAATGGTTTTGCCTTTGATCATCTCAGTCAGAATACTGCCGGAGGAAACGGATCCTATGCAAACATCGCTTATATAGGATGCGTTTTTAATTATAGTATTAGAGACTTTAATCCACACCCACATTGAATCTCCGCATGACCCAGTAAATTTATTGGAATACCCGTCATAATCTTTCATCTGTCCAAAATTTTTTGGGTTTAACCAATGGGCAATGACTATTTCAGAATAACCATCTTTCCTTAATTCATTGATTATTGTTTGCCGCTCCTCGGGTGTTTCATTCATTTTAAAGTTCCCTTTTTTTTCTTGCAAAAACATATCGAAAAGCTAACCTGGCGAACATATGCGGGATATTGAATCTTGAAAAACCATCTACCTTGATGAAGGGCAGAACCCTAAAACAAGTGCTTCGCTGCTTAGGTCAGGTGGAGCGCTTTGTGAGCTATTCTATCTTCAATATTTTTTTAGCTTCCTTAAAGCTGACTGAAGGAGCATCTTGTTCCTCCTGTTTTGCTTTACGCAGAATACGAAGATCATTGTAGTTCTCTATTTCTTCCTTCATTTTTAAAAAGTCTTCGTATGAAAGAACCACAAATTCCTTTTTGCCATTTTTTTCAAGTATCTGTGGATTTATTGAGATCATAATTGGCCCCCCGTTATTTATAGGCATCTTTACGATGACGAATCCGATAAACGATTAATTTATCCTCCACAATTTCAAAGAGGATTCTGTAATCGCCGACTCTTAGTCGATACTCTGGAGTAAAATTTGTTAAATGTATTACATCTCCCTTTAGCCCACCTGACATCATTTCAATTTGCTCAAAAATATTTGTCAATTGAGACTTGGAAATTTTCCTACAATCTTTCAAAGCTCTTGGTTTGAATTCAATTCCATATTTCATCTGTTTACCAATGCTTGAAATATATTGTTTTTCTATCGAACTACAATATTGTGCAACCGCTTCCTGTGTTATTAGTAATACATGGAAATTTTATGGAATGCTCATCATTTTCCACTATACAGAACGAAACATATAATCACGATTATAATTAGGTTTCATTGCGTAAGATTGCCTCATAATAGTGCTTTGTTGTGCCAAAAGCAAGGAATATAAGCGATATCCGCAATTATGAACATAAAAAACTATTTATTTTTTAAAGAAATTGATGTTATATTACAGAAACACATTTGCTGAATAGTTATGCTTTGTTAACCTATTTGCAACCGTTAATTTACAGCGTAGACATAGGAAAAAATTACAATGGTTGAAAAAGTTTATAAAGTACCTGCTGAATCCAGGCATACAATAAAACCTATTCAAGAGGGCGAATTTCTCTCTCAAGACCTTTATGAAAACGCTCCTGTTGCCTATTTTTCTATCAGCGCTGATGAAGGTTCTGTTTTGAAATGCAACTCCGCGGCACTCAATTTATTGGGATATGGCAGGGAGACATTAATAGGCAAAAAGGTGCTTGATCTATACGCAGAAACCCCTGACGGCAGGGCCAAGGCAAAGGAAATCTATCATCGATTCAAGTCAGGGGAACCTATCAGAGGCGCCGAGTTGCAAATAAAACACGTTAACGGCCAACCTATCTGGGTTAGCCTTTTTGTGGAACCTGTTAAAGATAACAATGGTAAAGTCCTCAATAGCATATCAATGATTATAGACATCACTGAACGAAAGAGGACAGAGAAAAAGCTTGAAAGACGAAACAGGGAACTTTCTTCCCTTAATATCGTTGCTACAACTATTAGTAAATCCTTAGTCCTGAAAGAGGTGTTGACCGCTACCTTAAAAACAGTTCTGGATTTAATGGAACTAAAGTCAGGATGGATATTATTGAGGGATAGCTGGACTGATAAGCTCGCCCTTGCCAGCCATATTGGTATGCCGGAAAAATTTGTCCAGGAGGAGGCTGAAGAACCTTTAGGTGACTGTATTGGACTACATGTTATGCAAAGGAAAGAGACACTCATTGCAGAGAATGTTTTGGAGTGCCCGAGACTTTCAAAATCATTGGCAAAAGGTGAAAAGATGGCCTGTCACGCCTCAGTCCCGTTAATATCCAAAGATAAGGTTGTTGGCGTAATGAACCTTGCCTGTAAGGAGCTTCAGTCTTTTTCTAAAAGAGACCTAGATTTTCTCACTGCTGTAGGCCGTCAGGTCGGTGTAGCCATTGAAAACGCCAGACTTTTTGAAGACATCAAACAAAATTCCATTAAACTAAAAAGGGCCTATGAGCAACTCAAGACAGAGAGGGAAAAGACGGAATCACTGAAAAAGGCCCTTGACGATAAATTTGGGCTTCAGAATATAATAGGCAAGAATTATAAGATGAAGGCAATCTATGATTTAATAGAGGATATCTCAAAGAGCGATTCCACCGTCCTTATCCAGGGAGAGAGCGGCACGGGAAAGGAACTCATTGCCCGAGCCATTCATCTCTTGAGTTCCCGTAGGGATAGACCTTTTATCGTGGCCAATTGTTCCGCCTATGCAGAGAACTTGCTTGAGAGCGAGCTGTTTGGCCATGAAAAGGGTGCCTTTACCGGTGCAATAAGGATGAAAAAGGGCCGATTTGAACTGGCAGGCGGAGGAACCATATTTTTAGATGAAATTGGGGAGATACCTTCCGTTACACAGCTTTTATTGCTTAGGGTATTACAGGAAAAGAACTTTGAACGGGTAGGGGGGGAAGAAACAATTCAGGTAGATGTAAGGGTGATCGCTGCCACCAACCGTAACCTGAATAAGGAGATGATGGATGGCAGGTTTAGAGAAGACCTGTATTACAGGCTAAATGTAATTCCACTGATTGTCCCCCCTTTAATGGATAGAAAAGACGATATTCCACTTTTGGCCGATCATTTCCTTGAAAGTTTTTCCAAAGCCAACAGAAAAACTATCGCGGGTTTTTCCGGGGGTGTTATGCAAATTTTTATGGAACATAACTGGCCGGGAAACGTAAGGGAACTTCAAAATGCAGTAGAACATGCTGTTATCCTTACCAAGGGAGATGCAATTGAAGAGATTGATTTGCCCTATAACCTGAAAGAGAAATTTAAAAAGGCCGTGACCGATACATTTTCCCTAAGAGATACTGAGAGAGATATTATCCTGAGGGCCCTGAAAGATACCAATGGAAATAAATACAGGGCTGCAAAAAAGCTGGGGATTACCAGAAGCACGCTCTATGGAAAGATGAAAAAACATGGGATTAAACAAATCGATGATAATTAAACGTTTCGGAAATGTGACACCTCAATAAGTTGGAACACAATTGACGGCAAAGTAATATGGACACATAGTATAAATTGTAGGGGTTCGATTTACCTGCCTGCTAACGCCTGACGGTAGCGATGGCGGGCAGGTCTGAACCGTGAGCGCTTACCGTAAATATTTAACATAAAAAGGAGGTCTAAAATGTATGCAGATTAGCCCCTATATTTTCCCTTGCATTTTAAGGGCCTTTGACATAGACTAAGTATGTAGACTAACATAAAGTTGGTGATTATCATGGATATTGTTAATGTGCATGAGGCAAAAACGTATTTTTCCAAATTGTTAGCTCGCGCTCATACCGGTGAGGAAATCATAATCGGCAAGGCGGGTAAACCTTACGCTAAATTAGTTCCGTTGGCCCCTGTGAAAGAACGAATTCCCGGTATTGCAAAGGGGGCAGTGACTGATTCGTTCTTTGAGCCTTTGCCTGAAAATGAATTGCAAGCCTGGGAATCGTAGCTATGCTGCTGGATACTCACATTTTTTTGTGGTGGCTATTTGATGACCCTAAATTGCCGGCTGGGATTAAAAGATTTGTGAAAGATAAAAATAATGCAGTATTTGTGAGCGCTGCTTCGGTTTGGGAGATTGCAACGAAATTTCGTTTAGGGAAGCTCCCTGATGCTGCTGAGGTTGCAAAAAATGTACCCGAGTGGATAATACGAGCAGGTTTTGAATCGATGCCAGTGACCGCTGAACATGCTCAACTTGCAGGAGCGTGGGATATTTCACATCGCGATCCATTTGACCGAATGCTTGCCGCGCAAGCTAAGCTTGAAAAAATGCCTTTAGCTACGGTGGATATTTTGCTTAAAGATTTTCCTGTGGAGATTTTTATGGACGAAAGAATTTGATGCCTGTTGGTACATACAATTTTTCAACCTGAGTCAAAATACGGAATTCTACGCTCACGTTTTCATATATCATTCATGTATTGTGGCAAAATCATAGGTGGGTATAAGCAAAAAGAATATAGCAAGACCAATTCGACTGGATTATCCAGACACATTTTACCATATTAATCTTATCCAACATTCAGGCCTCTCTTGCTATGATTAAAAATACCGTCAATTAACTTCGATATGAGGTTTCTTTATTCAGACTGAATGACAAAATCGTTTATAGGGATCAGGGAAATTACGACATTATTGTCCTCGAGCCGGATATGTCAAACTGGGAATGGCTTGATACACTCTTTTACAGGCGGAGCCGGAACCCAGGAATCCCTGTTATCCTTTTTTCTCTCGATGCAGCTTTGAATAAAGGGTTTTCTCCTCTGTCAATGGACACGTCGGTTTTTCTTGTTAATGACCTCGAGGTGTTGAAAAAGAATTTTCATTTAATCCTGGGAACCCTTAACTTATCTAAAAAACAAATCCTCTTTGTCGATGACGATGTTAATGTCCTGAGGTCCTACGAGTGTTCACTGAAAAAGTCTCCCTGGCGAATTTTAACAGTTAACGGAGCTGAAAAGGCAATGGATATGTTATCGAAAGAAAAGATAGGTCTGATAGTAACCGATATAAAAATGCCCGGGATGCACGGCTTCGAACTCATTACAAAAATCCGGGGAAAATACGGAAGTCTGCCGATTGTTGTTTGCTCAGGCTATCATGGTATGAGAGAAGATACGGCCATACGTTTACATAATGTGGCTGCCTTTCTTGAAAAGTCGGTTAACATGGAAGCACTGGGAAAAAAGATTGCTGCCGTATTAGGCTAATCTTTTTCTAATGGCCTTATTATAGGCAATCTGAAGACCTTTCACCATGATTAATGAAATCAGTACAAAAAGAATACATATATGACGAGAAATATACAGTAGTATAACATTATAGAATTACAGGATAATTTAACTATTCTTAGCATTAGGTAGGTTGAAATTTAAACAGTTTTTCTCCATAGTTTGTCACTGATATGGTAACAAGGTAGTTAGAAACTGTTTTTAGGCCACGTGAGTTAAGCGCTTAAGTTGCTTTTTTCAAGGGATATTTTTATTAAAGCAGACTTGTTCAAAAACTTAGTGGAAATATATGGCATTAGAATTGCTGATATATTGTAACTGCTCAGGTTTAAAGGGGCAAAGGCACATAGGCACAAAGAAAATGAAAACATATAGAGATCTTATT
>CBFDCD010000009.1:0-18206 GCA_965603225.1 uncultured bacterium | reverse complement strand
CCGCCATATTTTTGGAGGGCTTGCCCGCCATATTTTTGGAGGGCTTGCCCGCCATTTTTTTTGGAGGGCTTGTCCGCCATTGCGAGCCTATCTCGCTCAGGCAAGGCGGGCGGTCAGTTTGAATTTTTTTCCGCCTCAGGTGGATTAACGCTCAGCATTTCATGAATCTATTTCCAAAATCAGCCAAAATCGCTCGCAAAAGATTTCGAACGAAATCGTTTTATTTGTATGGTGCTTTTATGGAGCAACGCAATAAATAGCAGTAACTATCTCTTACCTTGATAACATATATAGGGCAGGAGAATTTTTTTCTTCTGCTCCCGGTCTCCCGGGCTGGTCTTTTCAAGGACTTATCTGCGGGGGATACTTGCCTCCTCCGCATTCCCGTTCTTTAAGGGTTAAGAAAGAATCACTTACATCCACGATTATAAATTAATACGAAGGAGAGTGTAACGTTCAAGGACCGGGCTGCGGACTCCCCCACTGATAAGTCCCGAAAAAACAGCGCCCTCCGACAGTCGCATCAGAAAAAACTCTCCTGCCCCCTTATTATTGAACTTTTAGGTTTTTATATTATTACTTATGTATATACGTCATTACTTTTTCATGAGGTCGACTTTGTTGTTAATAGGCTACCATGTAAGGTATACAATAACTTTTTACGGGCTTTTAGCGTTTGGAGAAAGTTACTTTATTTTCATCTCATTCATTAAAATCTTTGCATCTACCCTTCCGGACCAACTGACTCTGGCGCTTACTCCGTAGATATCCTCAATATTAAGAAGCCAGACAAAATAGGCATTGTCATGGGCATGCTTGACTGCCTTATGATACATTGAGGCACGTTTATTAAAATCCGTTTCAGTGCGGGCCTTTTCGATTAATGTGGCGAGCTCCTTATCAGAGTTGGATGATCCAATACCACCTGCCCGGTAGTATGCTGAAAAGCTCTTGTCCGCATCTAATAGTTCATTTGAGCTTACTACAAATATTGCATCTCCACGGGTTTTTCTGTCGAAAAGGCGGTTGAGATATTCATTGAATTCAAAAATACGCACTTTTGCCTTTACTCCTACGGCATCCCAGTAAGCAGCTACAGCCTCTACCACTTCGCGGTCCTTTAGCCACCGCCCGGCAGTACCTATAAGCTCAATAGTGGCCCCCACGGCCCCAGCCTCCTTAATCAGGGATCTGGCTTTCTTGGGATCATAGGGATATGGGCCGACATCCTTGTTGAAACCAAAAAAGGACGGGCTCAAAAGCTGACCTTGAGCTATCTGGGCAAAGCCTTCGAACAGTCCCTCAGCGAGGGCAGCCTTATCCACTGCGTAGTTCAGGGCCTGCCTTACCCTAACATCCTTTGTCGGCCCTCCATCTGCATTGAGTATCATAATAGGATGCTCAAGGCCAAGGATATGGATGGTCTGAGGTACCTGTTTGGTAAATTCAGGCAGTAAATTGGTGATAATATCAAATTCACCTGCCATAATACCTGCCAGGCGTGTTCCCGGTTCTTCAACAAAACGATAGGTTGCTTTTCTGATCTGGGGTTTTTTACCCCAGTAGTCCTCATTTATCTTTAGGGTGATAAATTGCCCTCGCCTCCACTGCACAAATCTATAAGGGCCTGTACCAACGGGGTTTTCTGCGAATTTTGGGTCTTTTGTATGACCAGGGGGAACCATCTTCATCCAATAAAGACGTGAGAGTAAGATAGGATCAGGCCCCTTTGTGATAATTCTGACCGTCAGATCATTAACCTTTTTAGTATCTTTAATCGTCTCAAAGAATGATATCTGTTCGGAATTAAATTTGGGATCAATTATTCGTTTAATGCTGAATACTACTGAATCTGCATTAAAGGGCTCACCATTATGAAATTTTATTCCTGGGCGAAGCTTGACTTCCCAGGTCTGCGGATCTACAAGTGTGGGTATGCCCTCAGATAAACCGGGCACTAACTCTCCCTTTGGATTTCTTGCCATAAGTGTTTCATAAATATTATCGTTAACCGCCCTTTCCCCTCCGTCTTCTCTTATCTGGGGATCTAATGTAGTTGGCTCGGATCCAAGCGCAATGGTAACCTCCTGTGCACCAGCCAAAACAGGCAAAGAGCACACCATAGCCAAAAACAGTACGGTTAGAAAAGCATTTGCTATTTTTTTCATAATGTCCCTCCTTTATTTATTGTTAAGGTTCATTTAAAAATTCCTGCCATACCTGCAGCATCTACTCTTCTTTCAATGTCTTTGATATCAGTAGTATACAGATCCATCTGTTTCATCCTATCAAAATAGACCGAGCCAGAAAAGGTTATTTTTTTATCTAATTCATTGTGATTCATCATTCGATCCCGGACATACTTTATGGCATCTCCGATTGCCAAGGACTCGGGCACAATCAATGGATCTTCTTTTTTAACATATTTGACCGAATTATATCCAGCGAGTGTCCCTGTACATATAGCCTCTGTATGACCGACTAACAAACCTGCTTTTTCACCGGCGCAAAAGAGGTTTTGAAGGCCGTTTACCTTTAGACTGTCGTCCCTTGGACACATGGCCATAAAACGAATGGAATTGCCTAAGCCGCCTGAATATGGGTCCTCAAAACGGGCGTTTTCAAGGCCATGAACTTCACGCAATTCATCCAAAGGAAAAAAAGGGGTCATTAGTTTAGCATGGCCCGTATCTAAGAGGACAATATTTTCCTCAAATTCCGATAATGCGTATTGCTGGCATGCTTTAATTGCAAGCTTGCCTTTTTTTCTCTTCGATTCAGAAAGTTTTATAATTGCTACTCCATCTCTGTTCAAACAATCTTGAATATTCCTTGAAAGTGACTCCTTGTGTAATTTACATGAACCACTAAAAGCGCCGGCTTGCTCACCTTTTACACCGACCATTTCTCGTATACCTGCCTTGGCAGCCAGACTTACCCTGCCACCAAAACTGTGGCATCTCAAAACACACATTGCACATCCATTACCATATTTATTACAAATTGCCGGCGGGCCGGCAGTTCCAGTGGCATCTATAAAAGCATCACCTTCTAATTTAAAATACTCCTTGTCATGCTTTCCCGTTGCCGAAGTAATCCTGTTATCCTCCATCTCAACATTTGTGATCCTTACGGAAGAATACACCGACACGCCACTTTTCATAAGGAATTTCCTTATAACGGGCTCCATTGTGGCAACATTGTAAAGCGATGCATGCCTGTGCCCAGGAAAATCTATATTCTTGTGGAGCAGGTTTTGATCAATAACCTTAAATATCTCACCGCCGGACATGGCAATAAGCTCTTCAGTGGCTGTAAATCGACCATTGTTGCGCATAATGCCGCCGACAAGCCCTGTGCCTAAAAGCATATCAGTACGTTCAATAAGGCTAACGTCAGCACCTTGTTTACAGGCCGAGAGAGCCGCGGCACAACCTCCCCAGCCTCCTCCTACAACAACTACCTTCATTTTGTTTTCCCCTTGTTTCTACAAACCCCACAAAGTATCCCCTATAGGACATAACACATGTAGGTGTTACGTCCTATAGGGAAAGTTAGGATTGATTTATCCGAAAATTATGATATCTTACATGACGAAAGAAGCATTCGTTATTTCCGACTCTATCATCAAGGAATCCTTTGTTTTTAGCCAAAAATACGTTTATTATTCTGGAGTTTTCCTATGTTGCCACAAACAACTAAGGTATTGCAAACCCCTTTTTCATTAATGAGGGGCTATTATTCATATCGCACTATTTATAGAAACTAAAATGAGACCTAAACTTCTTAAAATTATACTAAATGTATACCCACCCTACTGGGGAACAGGAATTTTTGTCAGCAGAGTGTCTGCTGATTATAAAGAAATCATCGTTCATATGAAAATGAGATGGTATAATCGTAATTACGTTAATACCCATTTCGGTGGCTCTTTGTATGCAATGACGGATCCTTTCTTTATGGTAATGTTAATTCAGGTTTTAGGGAAACAATATATCGTCTGGGATAAGGCGGTTCATATCGATTTTATCAAGCCAGGACGGGGAAAAGTAACGGCAAGGTTTATTATCAAAGAAAAACAAGTTGAAACTATTTTGGAAAAAACTACTGGTGGGCAAAAATACCTTCCAGAGTTCTCAGTTGATATTAAGGATGAGGCTGGTGATACAGTGGCAAGAGTGACTAAGACCCTTTATATCCGGAAAAAACCATAATACTGTGTGGTGAATTGTTCTCATCAAACACAAAATGCCTAAAATAAAAGGGGTTATTTCCACATGCCACAGGAATAACCCCTTTCTGTTTATCCCTTAATAATCCTTGGAATCATCATGTGGTGATGCGGGCAAATAGATATCGGATTTTGATACGCGCATCCAGCAAATGCAACAATATAGTTTCTTAAATCAGGGAAAGACACGATTTCATCTACAAAGCCCTTTTGAGCGCAATAGATAGGCCTTGAGTTATCATAGTATTGCTGGGCCAGATCATTCATCTTATCAATGACCGGTTGGAGAGGACGTCCAGCGTCTTTTTCCTTCACAAGTCTTCTTGAAAATGAGGCAGCGGCTGCAGTCTCACCATGCATCACATATATTTCCGTTGTGGGAGTCCCCAATGTGAATGCATTGTGGTTATTGGCAGTTGGTCCACCCATGATGTAATGGGCTGCTGCTGTTCCTTTTCTTATAACAATACATATCTGCGGCACATCCGTTTGTTCTATCGAATAAATCAGAGATTGGCCCAGACCTAACAATTCAGCCTTTTCTGCGATATCCCCCACATCAATCCCTGATGTATCCTGAAACCAGACTATCGGCACCCTGTCCCTGCCGCACAGGGTAACAAATTCATTCATTTTAATCAGACCCTGGCGGTAAAGCTTCCCGCCAATACCAAGATAGTCTGCATATTCAGGATACCCTTTGCCCAAAAACCCCTGACGATTGCCTATAAAACCTACGAGCAGTCCATCTATCTTTGCCAGGCCCGTATAAACCTCCGGGCCATAGTCAGGTCTGAACTCCAAGTGCTCACTGTTGTCAAATATACGTGCCAGCATCTCATCAAAATTATAACTTCTCTTCTGGTTAAAGGCTACGATCTCGTTAATATCATCACCGGAGAACTGAGGATCTTTTGGCTCTGCAACGCGAAAGAAATCAGGGTCATAGGCCGGCATCATATCCATATATTTTTTCAAGGCATCAAGCACACCCTGCTCTGTATCATAAACCTCTTTGAAAAAGCCTGTTTCATTGTAATGAATAGGTACGCTACCTGGGGGCACTTGTTTAAAATGGCGCGTCGCCTCAATCAATGCCTCTGCCCCTTCTTCATCAAAAGAACCCTTGGGACTCATTCCACCAACAATACCACCGCCACCTACGGCAATATTTGCAGCCTTATGGGCAAGAAGGATTGTAGGGCTTATACCTTGATATCCACCACCTGCAGGGTTAGTGCCGTATATGCCTGCAAGAATCGGCACGCCAAGTTTTTCCAGTTCGGCATGGCGATAAAATGTCGTGCCGTTTCCCCTTCTGTTAGCATAGACCTCATGCTGTTCAGGAAGTTTGACTCCACTGCAATTCACAATCCATACCAGAGGAACGTGAAGCCTTTTGGCAATATCCGTAACCCTTAGCTGGTTGTCCGCCTGTCCGGCTATCCAGGCCCCTGCCATAACCTTATTGTCAAACCCGACAACTACGGCCCATTTTCCATGTATCTTTGCAAGTCCATCAATAACGCCAGTTGTGCCCTCCTCATTAAACAGCGGATTGTATAATGTATGAAGGGGATTCCAGGTTCCAGGATCGATGAGCGCATCAATTCTTTCCCAAACAGTCATTTGGCCTCTCTTCTTAATCACCTCCACAGGTATACCGGCATTTTTTACTGCCTCTACAGCATCGGCTACATCTTTTTCAACTTCTTTAATTTGTGCGACATTTTCCTTTGCATTTTCCCTTTGGCTTTCTGAAAGGGATTTCCCTAAGGGAGTCATTTTTTCAAAATAAGGTTTCATATTTTTCTCCTTTTAATAATTCTAATTCAATTATATTGATATTTTGTTTTCGTACCGTAGTATTCAAATCATCATTCCAATAACCACTAAAGATCACAATACTAAGCACTCACTAATTTCGAACAACCACTGCCCTATATGTTTAAGGCTGCATTCAAGTCTGTCTTCCTAACTTAATATTGTCCTGCCCATGCCTTCAGTGCGTAATCGCACGCAGGCAGATGAATCGCATGTACAAGGGCAGGCAGTCAATTATTTCCTTTTCAGCACTATTGTATATGGAAGGGTTGTAATTTATTATGAATTTGCCCTTTTAATTCGAAAATAATTTTTCTTGAATTTTAACATTCACAAATGCTTCATATCTTTAACAGTTTATAAAAATAAATTCAATAAGGTATTTCACCTAAAAGCAATAAAAATTTACCTAATTTTATTCCGGGGAAATATTAGTTTTGTGACTTGCGAACTCAGCCCAGATTTTGCAGCTTGTGTCTATTGTAAAATCAGGGTTTACTATGTTACGGTTCGACAACGGTAAGTTTGATTTGAGGTATGGAAAATGTCAAAGATATTAATTATTCGCCCCAGCGCCCTGGGTGATACACTGTTATTGGGGCCGGCCCTTAGACAGTTAAGTGATTCTGAGGAAATTTCATTGGCAGGAAGAATGCCGGGGATTGATTTTCTGCGGCCATTCCTGAAGAATTGTATTGATTATGAAAGAGGGGGATGGCATACCATTTTTTCCGAAAGGCCCGATTGTGACAAAATCCCTTCTGTGGCATCAGATATGGTTATATCATTTTTAAGCGATCCCCTTGGCTCTGCGCAAAGAGGACTACAAATTTGCTTTAAAAATATCCCGGTGTTCTCATTTCCACCCTTTCCCCATAAAAATGAAAAAACACACACGGCCCTTTATTTGGCATTATGTCTAAAAGATTCAGGTCTGCCTGTGAATCCCGAGAAGGCCGTTGAGGGTGCAAAGAAAAAACCCCTGTTTTGCAACCAAAACATATCTAAGCCTGCAAAAGCCCTCCTTATCCATCCTGGTTCCGGCAGTAAAAAGAAAAACTATTCATCTGATTTTTGGTTGGAGCTTATAAAGTGCCTCAATCCCGCCCTTTTAAATAATCTGACCATACTTGTAGGGCCGGCAGAATTGTCGTGGCAAAAAGACCTAATAAAGAAGTTATCATCCCAGGGGTTAAACATCGTTAAATCCCCGGACAAAGAAGGACTATTATCATTATTCAAAAAGACCTCTCTTTACATTGGACACGACAGTGGCATAACCCACCTTGCAGCAATGACCGGGGTACATACAATAGCCCTTTTTAAGAATTGTTGTGCTTGCCAGTGGTCTCCTATAGGTCCTTATGTAACCCTATTTAACAATGTGATATCTCCCGAGATCATATACAAAGCAATTGAGGAAAATTTAAATTAAAACGGCCACATCTCAATCAATGGAGACAATCATCTCTCGCCTTGATAACAGTCGCCGTAAGGCACGGCTTTTCTTCTAATCCCTCCGTGGAGCAGGACTTACGGGCGGGAGAGTGAATGACTAATTCGAAACCTGTGAACTGGATAGAAAGTTTTTAACTTGACCGATTTAGCATCAAAATGGTAAAGGAAAATAAATAATTTTACACTATAAATGGATAACTTAAAGGATAGGAGCTGTTATGGATTTTTCGCTATCAATGGAACATGATATATTAAGAAATTCCGTACGGGATTTTGCTGAGAATGAAATTAAACCAGTGGCAAGAGAACTGGATGATAAAGAGGAATTTTCTTATGAAACCATGAAAGCAATGGCGGGCCTTGGTCTCTTTGGTATGTTTGTAAGCGATAAATACGGGGGTCAGGGCATGGATTATGTCGCATATATTATTGCCACTGAGGAAATTGCAAGAATTGACGGCTCCCATGCCGCCACTGTTGCAGCAGGCAATTCTCTCGGCATCGGTCCTCTCTATTATTATGGAAATGAAGAGCAAAAACAGAAATACCTCCCAAAGGCATGTAGAGGAGAAAGCCTGTGGGCCTTTGGGTTAACCGAACCTAATGCGGGATCGGATGCAGGGCACACTCAAACAACCGCCGTACTTGATGGGGATGAATGGATAATAAACGGAAGCAAGATATTTATAACAAACGCATCCACTGATATTAGTGATGGGATCATTGCCCTTTGCAAGACAGGGACCAAGGAAAGTGGTCACCCCGAACTTACATCTATTATTGTTGAGAAGGGAACACCTGGACTTGAAACTCGGGTTATGCACGGCAAGCTAATGTGGCGGGCATCTAACACGAGTGAAATTTACTTTGAAGACTGCCGTGTGCCAAAAGACAACCTCCTCGGCCCGATAGGCAATGGTTTTCACCAGATGCTTGAAACACTTGACGGCGGCAGGCTGTCTATAGGCGCAATGGGCTTAGGAGGTGCGCAAGGGGCCTATGATTTAGCCATAAAATATGCCAAGGAGCGGACACAGTTCGGAAAACCCATTTCTTCTTTTCAGGTCAATGCCTTTAAATTAGCAGACATGGCCACGGAAATTGAATGCGCCAGACTTCTTCTCTATAAGGCCTGCTGGTTAAGAGATAGCGGAAAGCCATTTGGAAAACTTGCTGCCATGGCTAAACTATATTGCTCTGAGGTTATGGGAAGATGCGTTGACCATTCAGTCCAACTCCATGGTGGTTATGGATTAATGAAGGAATATGACATTGAAAGATTTTATAGAGATCACAAACTCTTAGAGATTGGAGAAGGAACCAGCGAGGTTCAGCGAATAGTAATTTCCCGCTTAATCAACGCAGTTTAATCATATGTTTAAGAAAATCCTCGGTAAGGATATTGCCGGCTATGTTAAACCCCATAAAAGGTTGATAATACTGGCAATAACTCTTACCGCATTGTCATCCCTCCTTGTTATCGTACCTGTATATCTCCTCCAGCCCTTTGTGGACGAGGGAATGAAAATAGCAAGCGATCCAGTTGAATGGAGGATTCCCTGGATTACGTTTCAGTCTCCATTTTCATTTAAAAAAACAGCATTAGTTCTTGTTAGTGATATATCTCCGAACCGCCTGCTCATTATTCTCACCGCTATAGCCTTCATCTCTGTCATCCTAAAATCGGTCACTATTTATTTCGGGGAATTGACCGCGGCAGCATTTTCAAATAGATCCATCAGGGAACTCAGGGTTGACCTGGCCCAAAAATTCATTTCCCTACCATTATCATTCTACCATAAACGCAAAACCGGCGAACTAATTGCAAGGGCCACGGCAGACCTTACAGTTATGCAAAGCAATATAAGCAATATTATAATAGGGCTTATACGGCAACCCTTGACGGCAATTGTATTTCTTATCTATCTTTTTTTTATGAATTGGAGGTTAACTTTAATCACCGTTATTGTAACACCTATTATTGTAGCCCTGATAAGGATTTTTGGACGAAAGATTAAAAAGCATTCCGCCAGGGTGCAAGACGCAACCGCTGAGGTAACATCAAGCTACCAGGAGATCCTTTTATTGCTTAAGGAAATTAAGGGATTCTGCATGGGCAGCTATGAATCCGAGAAATCCAGGTGGCTTGCTGATAATCTATACAAAAAGGTTATGCACTGGAATAGATGGAGGCTTGGCACTGGGCCTATGATGGATTCCACACTGTTTTTAACCCTTCCCTTTATTTTAATGATAGGAAAAATTTATTTTGATCATACCCTCGGTGAAATTGTTGCGATGCTCTATGCCTTTGCAGCAGCCTATAAGCCGGTAAAAGAACTCGCCAGGATCAATAACAATTTAAAAACCCTTCAAGGAGCAACGGAACGGCTTTTTGACATTATGCGTACTGTGCCTAACATACAGGACAGTCCGGAAGCAAAAAAAATTTCGAAGTTCAAAAATGTCATTGAGTTTTCTCATGTCAGTTTTGGTTATAAACCGGAAAGAATAGTTTTAACCGACATATCCTTTAAAATCCATAAAGGGGAAACAGTGGCCTTTGTAGGGCCAACAGGGGCAGGCAAAAGCACCCTTTTAGACCTCCTTCCAAGATTTTACGATGTACACAAAGGCTCTATAACCATAGATGGAATAGATATCAGAAATGCGACTATGGAGTCAGTCAGGGATCAAATTGCCATTGTAGGCCAGGAAAATCTTCTGTTTCACGATACAATAGCCAATAATATTAACTACAATAAAGGAAGCTATAGCAGGGAAGATATTGAAAAAGCAGCAAGGGTTGCCCAGGCCCACAATTTTATCATGACCCTTTCAGATGGATATGAAACAATTGTTGGAGACAGGGGGACGCTCCTGTCCGGCGGCCAAAGGCAGAGAATTGCCATAGCCAGGGCCATACTCAAAGACCCTGCCATTATGATTCTTGATGAGCCTGCATCTGCCCTTGACCCGGAGAGCGAACTCCTTATACAGGAGGCATTGGAAAATCTTTTTAATAAAAAAACTATATTAATAATATCCCACCGCCTCAACACGATAAGCAAATCCCATACTATCTATGTGATAGATAAAGGCAGAATTGTTGAATCAGGAACCCACGATGAACTTATCAGGGTAAACGGAAAATATAAAAGCCTCTACGACATCCAATTCAGGGCATAGTCTTCATTTTATTTCATAGTGGTGGCGAGGCTATCTAAGACATTAAAAAATTACCGGCATGTGAAAAACTTTCCTATTCATTTTGATACAATCATTAAGGCCACATTTCTTGATAGGAAAAATAGGTTCCTTGTAAAATGTTACACCGATGAGAATGAAACAATCGATGCCCATCTCCCAAACCCTGGAAGACTCTGGGAGTTGCTTTTGCCTGGTGTCACACTCTTCGTCAGCCTGGACCAGATCTCAAAAAACGCCTCCAACCCCCGCAGAAAGACTCATTACACTGTTCTCGCCGTTCAAAGAAACGGTTCCATTGTCTTTCTTCATACCCACATTACAAATAAAGTAGCCAAATATCTAATAGAAAAAAAATTACTGCCCCCTCTCATAGAGGCGAACATAATAAAAGAAGAAGTTTCGATGGGCAATAGCAGATTTGATTTTCTCCTGAGGGAGAATAAAAGGGACCATTATTTAGAGGTAAAATCCTGCACACTATTTGGGAACAATGTGGCAATGTTCCCTGATGCCGTTACCGAGCGAGGGAAAAAGCATCTCCTTAAGCTTGCGGAGATGGGTAGAAATGGAATCAAATCCTCTATCCTATTCATTGTCCATTGCTTTCATGTGAAATGGTTTATGCCGGATTTTCACACTGATTATGATTTCAGTATAAGTATGATCAAGGCCAGAAATGATCTCAATATTTTTGCCGTAGCAATACAATGGAATCCTGATCTCACTATCAGCAATACTGTAAAGCCCTTGGAGATTCCCTGGGAATACATAGAAAAAGAGGCAAAGGACAGGGGGAGTTACCTTTTAATCTTACGTATGGACAAAAAAAGGGACATTACTATTGGGCGATTAGGCCTATTGGAATTTGAAAAAGGCTACTACATCTATGTAGGTTCCGCTATGAACAGCCTTAGTTCAAGGATTAAAAGACATATGAAAAAGAGGAAAAAAGAGCACTGGCATATTGATTATCTTTTAAATAATGCTGATGAAATGACACCTATCCCAATCAGGTCCTCTAAAAGACTGGAGTGTGAGATTGCCGGGGCTGTTTCCTCTATAATGAGCCAAGGTCATTCTGGTTTTGGGTCTTCAGACTGCCGCTGTCTGACCCACTTATTTCATTCAAAAAACAATCCTCTTCATTGTAAGGCCTTTCATGACGTTCTTCAGAGATTCAGAATGTGTCACCCCTAAAAGACTTGCTCCCTTTCATATGAATTTACCGGCTATCATGGCTAAGCATTAAATCATTAAACACGTTGAATATTGACAATGAAAGGGTGGTTATTAGCTGAAACATGCTCACAACACTTTCCTGCTTGAATAATAAACCAAGTAATCTCATATAACTTCAAAGAAAGTGGTTGAGGTTTTACCATTCTTGTCATATTAATTATCAATAAGTTCATAAATCAAAGCCCTAATAAAGCGTTATTGTTAAACGTTAAAAACCTTATCACTCAAGGGGGAAAACAATGACAAATCCAGAAATAGACCATCCTTTGCCTCTTTTACAAAACGCCGACATCAAGGATAAGATCGTATTGGTGCGGGTAGATCATAATGTTGTCAAAAATGGAAAAATCCTTGACCCATATCGTATTGATGCAACCCTGGGTACCTTATATAACATCGCGGAAAGGGGGGGCAGGATTATACTTATGACTCACCTGGGTAGGCCGCGAGACAAGAAGACAGGAAAAATAGCGGTAGATAAGGATACATCCGTTCAACCGGTTGTTGATTACCTGGAGCACAAATTGCGTACCGAGTTTATAATCCCCGAATTTTTGGTTCACTCTGAATGGGGTATACGGGAAATAGACACCTCTGTCAATTGGCATATAAAAAAATTAAGACATCATCAAATAGGTGGCATTTATCTTCCTAACACCCGTTGGTTTGAAGGAGAAGAGGCGTCAGATATGAAAAGGGAACGTTTTGCCCTTCAACTTGCCGGTCTTGCAGATATATTTGTTAATGATGCCTTCGGTTCTTGGCAAAACCATGTATCTACGTGCGCTATTGCAAATTATCTGCCAGGTTTTGCCGGCCTTCTGATGCAAAAAGAGCTCAAAAATCTCAAACGCATACTTGACCCTGAACGACCACTTGTTGCCGTAATAGCAGGTGCAAAATTAGACACAAAAATCGGCACCCTTAAAGAAATGTACAAAAAGGTTGACCATCTGATTTTAGGTGGGATCATTTACAATGCATTTTTGTGCGCTAAATATAACATAAAGGTGATGGGGGTCAGCGAAACTGATATAAATGCCGCCAGGGAACTGGTCACGGAAGATAATGAATCCAAAAAGATTATTGAGCCAACTTTTCTGATCGAATCAGAGACTAATAAAGGGCGTATTAAGGGCAAATATAGAAAAATCAGCATAAAGGATTTTAAAAAAGGGGATAGTTATGGTTACTTTTTGGACGTAGCCCCTGAATCATTCAAGGTTCTGGAGTTAGTCAGGGTTATTGACTCTGCAAAGACTGTATTTGTCAATGCGGTAATGGGATTAACACCACACTTTTTTGAGGGATCAAAACAATTAGACCTAACTATAGACAATAACCGTCAGGCCTATAAATTATACGGCGGGGGCGATACTCTCCAGGAGTTTAAAAACCTGAATCCCGGCCTTTACCTCGAGGCCATGGATAATCCTCATTATTATTTCTTTACAGGGGGAGGAGCCGTACTAAAGGTCATTGAGGAAGGTTCTCCATATGGGCTTGACCCTGTCAAGGCCCTCATGAAAGGTTAAAGGCCGGGAAATATTTCGATTAATACGCCTATTAAACAGGACACGGATTTCCGTGACTTTACACTAAGTTATTATACTTTTTGGTATCTACGCACGAAGTCTGCGCTGACCTGCGCCCTTTAAATGCTTTAATGTATAGAAACCTTCACCCCGCTAAATTCATTAAATAGAAATGAGGGCAGATAAAAATCTCAAGCATTTAAAGAGAGATAACCTCAAGCTTCATTCCAGAGCCCTCCTTGCGTATAGCGATATTCTTGAGCCAGTTATCATTGTCTTCTGCGGAATATTCCTCTCTATAGTGGGCCCCCCTACTCTCGGTTCTTAGCAAAGCTGCCCTGCATACCATCTCACTGACGAGAAACATATTCCTCAATTCCAGGGATTTAACCAACGCAGTCCTGTTTGTAATATAAAGGTCGGGAATGCATGAACTGAGTTCTTTTATTTTTTTTAAGGCCTTCTCCATGCCATTGTTATTTCGTATAATTCCTGCACTATCCCACATTGTCTCTCTAAGTGCCAGACGCAGTTCCTTACTGTCTGTTCGTCCTTCAGAGTATAAAGATTCAATGTGCTTTCTCTCTGCGTTTATCTCATCTTTCAGAAATTCTACCCTTTGAGTTTTCAATGCCTTTTTTGCGGCATTTTCCCCGGCTACGGTCCCCATTGCAAAAACCTCGGCAAGCGCGTTTCCTCCAAGACGATTAGCCCCATGAACGCCGGAGCATACCTCCCCTGCAGCAAATAGTCCCTGCACAGCGGTTTCTCCTTCTTCATTTATTGCAATCCCTCCCATTGTGAAGTGGGCAGTAGGAGAAATAATAATCTTCTCTTCGCCATTATTTTTCATTGGGGGCAAAAGATGGCTCATTCTTTTTAAATCACCACCTTGAACTGTGCTTAAGTCAAGCATAACTCCGTTTAACACGCCTCTACCATCAAGGATTTCCTGCATAATTGCCCTTGATAGCCTGTCTCTTGTCATTTTCAAAGAATCGCTTAGTCCATATTTTGATATTATATCCTCCCCCATGGAGTTTCTAAGGATAGCCTTTGCATCAAAGATAAGGGCCTCATAGAGCAATAGTCTGTTTCCCCGCTTGCCCAGTGCCGTGGGATAGAATTGAACAAATTCCATATCCCTGAGAGACAATCCAAGATCAAAGGAGAGCGCCAGCCCATCTCCTGTCATGCCTGCTGCATTATTGTTATGAAGATATACCTGGGCGAAACCCCCTGTGGCAATTACTATGCAATTTGCTGCAATGGACAAAACCCTTCCTTCATAATCAATGCCTGTGGCTGCTGCAATACGACCCATTGAGGTGAAAAGTCTCGTGATAAACACCTTTTCCATAAAGCGCACGCCGGTCTTACGTGCATACTCTCTCAATGGAATTATCAAGTCACTTCCTATATGGTGTTCCCCTGCCACATGTCTGGGGTAACTATGGCCGGGGGTATGTGTCATTCTTATTTTTCCATTTTTCCTTGAAAATTTAACCCCGCATTTTTCTAAAAAGTCTATCTGTTCAGGGGATCCTTCCGCCACCTTTTTAACCAATCTCCTGTCATTGATATAGCGGCCTCCTTCAATAATGTCTTTTACGTGAACCTCTGGATTATCTAAAGAGGTACTCCAGCCGGTAGCCGCGGCAAAAACTCCCTTGGAAATGAAGGTATTATTTCCATATCCAATGCGAGATTTAGACACAATAAGAACATCTGCGCCCTTCTCTCTTGCGGCTATTGCAGCCCTGATTCCGGCACCGCCTCCTCCTACAATCAGCACATCACATGGTATACTATCGAGATTATTCTCCGGCATTATTTAAAACCTTCTTTTATAAATTAAAGATATAAATTAATCTATTAGACACAACATCCTCAAATAAGTAAATACTACCATACTTGCGCTGTTATCATACCAGCCAGCATTAACATGCAGCCAACCAAACCGCGGGTTGAAAGAATCTCACCCAGTATAAGCCAACCTGCGAGGGCGGCAAATACTGCCTCAAGGCTTAAAATTATAGCAACATGTATTGGCGGAGCATGTCTTTGCGCAATAACCTGCAAGGTATAAGCAATTCCCACGGAGAGAATTCCTCCATAAAGAATAGGCACAAAAGCCCCATACAGGGAGTTGAGAGTAGTGCTCTCAGTCAAAAAGGCTATAATAAGGCTTAAAAACGCACACACGGCGTACTGGGTGCATGCCAGTCTGATACCATCGGCCTTCGGGGAAAGATGGTTGAGAATCAATATATGCACGGCCCAAAAAAAGGCGCCAAACAATTCCCATAGGTCCCCAGGTGCAAATGTCAAGGCCTCTGTTACGCTTAAAAGGTATAAACCAATAGAGGCAAGAAATGCGCCTACCCACCCTCCCCAGCCAGGACGATGCCCCAACAATAACCCCAGAATAGGCACAATAATTACATAGAGTCCTGTAATAAATCCTGCCTTCCCTGCTGTAGTATAAATAAGGCCGATCTGCTGGAGGGTTGCCCCGCAAAACAGAACGACCCCCGCCACTATACCCCCAAAAATTGCAGGCCGTGTCATTAAAGGAACAACTGTATTTTCAGTCTCCCTGGCCTTGGTGTTTTTTTGCATTATTGCCAGCGGCAACAATACCATCGTGCCTAACGCAAACCGTATGCCATTGAATGTGAGCGGGCCTACATAGCTCATCCCTACTCTCTGGGCGACAAAGGCAGTGCCCCAAATGACAGCTGTAAACATTAAGAGAGTGTTTGCTTTATAAACTTGTTTATCCAAAATTTGTTCACTTTTCCAATAATTTATTATTCATTATTTATGTTTTTTAACCTTTCGCATGCTTTGTGGTCAACACTTCTTCATGACCGGAGGCCGGCCAGAGATTCTGCCGGCTTTAATCTGTGTTAATCTGCGGTTTATTCTTTGTTTTGTCATTATGAGAATCATTGCCCCTGCTTCTTCAATATTGACGTAATCTTCTTTAACTGCTAAACAGTAATACTTATATCGTATCTGAAAGGATGTATGTTTTTTATGGATTTCTTTATTTATATGGGCTTTCGATCATTTATGCTGATTGTATATATACTGCCTATAGGCCTTGGCACTATGCTTGGCCGGATCACTGGGAGGGTATTTTATCTTATTGACAGATATCACCGAGGGATAATTAAGGCCAACATCTCTTTAGTTTTTGGCACGGAGATGGACAAGAGAAAGATAGGTATTCTCGGAAGAGAAAGCTGTGAATACTTAGCTATGAATATTGTTGATCTATTAAAATTTAATAAGATAATAACTCCCGAAAATTATAGTAAATTTTTTGACATCAGAGGGTTGAGCCATTTCATGCAGTCAATAAAAAGGGGCAAGGGTACGATCGCAGTAATGGGCCACTTCGGAAACTTCCCCCTTGTCAGGTATCTATGCTATCTAAATCTCCCCCCAAAGGCAGCCATTATCAGAAAGCTGGACAATCCTTACCTTGAAAAATTTGTCATGTCCCTTTTAAAAACACACGATGCCACAAGTGTAAGACCAGGCGGGGCATTAAACAGAATGCGAAAGCTGCTCTTCAAGAATTACATCACACTAACCCTTGCAGACCAGAAGGCAGGTGGCCCAAAGAATCACAGACATGGCGTTTCCGTTAACCTTTTTGGAATCCCATCGCAGACACATATAACAGCGTCACTGTTGGAAAGACGAACAAGGGCAACTGTTCTGACTGCATTTATTATAAGAAAAGGGCCTGGTAGCTATATGATAGAAATCAATAAGCCACCACATTTTATTCACACCGATGACGAAGCCATGGACCTAAAAAAAAATACACGAACACTAAATCGTATATTTGAAAGTTATATCAAGAGATATCCCCAAGAATGGTTTTGGCTGCACAAAAGGTGGAAAGATGTGCCTGGTCTTGAAAATCTATACAAAACAAATAAGCCTTTGGAGTTAGTCCAAGATTTCAGAAAAAAGTTACAAAAACTTTAGAATCTATCGTAATGCACAAATTCACTTATCTCTTTCCGTTTAGGGGCCTTTACCTCCTTGGAAGGATGCCCCAATGGTATGAGTGCCACCACTTCATATCCCTCCGGGACATTTAATATTTCCTTTACCTTATCGTGATCAAATAGCCCGACAATTACCGTTGCCAAATTCAGATGGTGTGCTGCAAGGCATACACTTTGTGTACAAATCCCGAGATCGAACATGCACCAGTCCCCAAATTTCGTTGTCGATTTTCCGTTGTAATAACCGGATCTCTGAAGTTTACCACATAAGGTAATCAAAACAGGAGCTTCGACCAACGCCTTCCTGGCAGGGTTGGACTCAGACAATGCCTCTCGAATATTCTGCTTTGTTTCTAAATTCTTTACAATAATAGTTTCCCAGCACTGAGTATTGGCCCAGGAGGGTGACCACCGAATTGCCTCAAGAATTGTATCAAGATCCTCTTTACTGACCTCCGAATCATTATAGCGCCTTATTCCTCTTCTTCCCTTGATAATTTCCATAAAGTCTGCCATATTGTAGCCTCCTAATAAGTGAGTTTTTCTAAAGTTTATATTAACTATAACATCAGTTCACAGAGCTCAGCAGGTTCAGGTGTCCCTGATGCAAGACAGATGCCAGATAAAGCGACTGTTTTCTATCAGGTTCAGCGTGTATGAGGCCCCAAGGGGCTATTT
>CBFDCD010000008.1:0-18270 GCA_965603225.1 uncultured bacterium | reverse complement strand
AAGGGTTAAATCTCCGACCAGGAAATGATATTCCGAGTCTATTCCTTCACCTTCAAGGGCACTGCATAATTCATCCAATTTTTTTCGATTCTCTCTTTCCATTTTTTGCAGCCCCCTGCTCCCTAAGCCTTCCATACTCTTTTCAGTTGCTATGTGAACTACCTGTATCTTTTTAACAATATTTTTAAGGCCAACTAAGAATTCAAGGGCCCTATTGGCAGCCGGCGACCAATCCATTGCCAAAAGTGGTACCTCGAACAACTTGTCATTCACTTTTCCGGATTTTTGTTTATACTTATATACCAATGCGGGCTTAGAGGTTTTCCGCAAAAATTCCAATGTCTTAGAATCTATATAGAGCTTCTCCATTTTAGTTCTCTTTTGGTTGCTGATCACAACCAAGTCTACACCTTCTTCTTTTTCCGTATCCTGAATTTTAGAAACCGTGTCTCCCACTACTATGTAAGAACCGCATTCCAGACCTTCTTCATATATACTTTGTGCCCAGTCAATAAAACGCACTTCAGCTATTTCCCTGAGTTTATTCTTTTCCTCCGCAGTATAATAGCCAAGGCTACGCTCTATCACATGGAGGAGAACTATATGATCAAGTCCTGCCTTTCTAAGAACCATTAATGATTGCAAAGAATCAAACCACAATTCCTCAAAATCGGTTACAAAAAGTATCTTTTTTATTTCCATAACTGGGTCTCCTTTTCTAAACTAATTTCGTAATATTCCAGCCATAAAGACTCTAAGGCGCTCATAGTATAATATTCTAAGGGCAATATGTGCAAGCATTTAGAATCTTTCGTTTGATATCCTTGTCTTGCATAAGGTTTATAATGAGTATCACTTCTTCGTGTCTTTGTGCCCCTGGCCCAGACCTGGCCTTGCAAATTTGGCGGTTGATATAATATTTTTGAAAAACCAATATCATATACAATAACCTCATTATGTCGCGCCAGGGCAGGCTTGGTAGCTGAACTGGCTCCTAATTTTTAAAATATTGCCTCTCTATGTACCTAAAATCAAAAAAAATAGCACTATCTCTCATCCAACATACTCTCTATAAAATAAGCTTTCTCGTAAGCACGAGGTCTTTCAAGCTCCCTGAATCGTAACCCTTTCTTTATTTAACAATAAGGTGCACTAAGGCAAAGGCCAAGAGGAGTATAATGGCTATAAAAATACCCACACCAACAGGTTTTCTATATAAATTTTCATTAAAAGTATCACTGGATGAATAGCCCCCTTCATATCTGCTTCCTTTAGTGATTCTTTGATAAACATATGCTATTGGTATCTCAATAGTTGAAAGAGGATTTTTCGCAAGGCGCGAAATAATAGATACCGTTATAGAGGAAAGCAATTGGAGCTTTTTCCTGAGTGCATTTAAGGGCACCAGGCAAATCCATATCAATCCCCTGCCTCCCATTCTGTAAAAATAGTCAAAATCTAAAATAGTAGCATTGTGAGGTACTACCATTGCCTTAGCTACTATAAAAGATGCACCTGCTAACATAAAGAGTTGGATAACTCCGACTATATGTGAAGGAGTAAAAGGATGATAGGGTATATCTTGATAGGGGAGAATGTGAAACAATATCTTTGGGAAAAAACCAATAAGAACACATGCAAAGGCCGTTAACATCATTGCCAATTGCATATTAATAGGCGACTCCTTGGATTGCATTTCATAATTTTTTGCAAAAAATGAAAAATAGCCAAGCTTTATAAAGGAGAGAAACGTACCGACAGAGGCCAGTGTCAACATAATCTCTAATATAGGCCTGTGGGCCTCGGCAACAGACGCTAATATCATACCCTTACTAATAAATCCATTAAATCCTGGGGCGCCTGAAATTGAAAGGGCAGCGACAATACACGTTATAGTTGTAACGGGCATAAACCTTGCCAAACCTCCCATTTCGGTTAATTTTCTTTTCCCTGTCATATAGATAACCGACCCAATGCACATAAAAAGCAAGGCCTTATATAAAATATGATTAAAAATATGGGCTACCGCTCCATTTATGCCTAAGGCTGTACCCACTCCAACCCCTGCCACCATGTAGCCCACCTGGCTCACAATATGGTATGAAAGAAGCCTTCTTGCATCATTTTGCAGTAATGCAAATATAACACCGTATAGGGCCATAATGCCACCCATATATGCCACAAATTCAACACCTGGGAAACATCTGGCTAACACATAGACTCCTGTTTTTGTGGTAAAGACTGAAAGAAAAACACTTCCCGTGATAGTTCCTTCAGGGTAAGCATCCGGTAGCCATGTATGGATGGGTATGAAGGCAGTATTTAATCCTATCCCTATAAGCAAAAACCAATATGCGGCGTTAGGCTCTATACTGCCAACAGCAATAGACCCTTTACTGATAGTATATATAATAATACCCGCCAACAGGCTGCATCCGCCTACTATGTGCATTAAAATATATCTAAGGCCGGCACCAAGGGATTCCTTTTTTCTTTGATACAATATCAAAAACAGAGATGCCACGGCCATAATTTCCCAGAAGGCAAAAAGACTAAAAAAATCCCCGGAAAAAACCACACCCAAAGAGCTTCCTATATACAGGAATGCTGCAATGTGCTGACCATCTTCCTTCACATGAATCGAGTAAAGTATGGCTAAAAATCCTATTATTACAAATATGTATCCTATTGTAAGACTTAGACGGTCAACGTTACAAAAAACAAGATCATACCCGGAAAACCTGTATGACCAGCTCATACCTGGAGATAGTTTTATAATATCCAAAAAGGCAATTGCCGGTACTATGAGAAGGTACAGTTGTTTCAGTTTCCCCTTCAGGATGGGAATGAGGAATGCCCCGAGAATAAACAGAAATGCAGGAGGAAACGGATTAATCATAGAAATCCTCTTTTTTTTGTGCCAGTGAAGTTACTATTGCAGTGGCCAGTATTAATACAAAGGTTCCAAAAAACCCAAAAATCGCCTCAATGGACGGTATCCTGTGCCAAAAAAAAACAGCGTGCTCATGTTCAACGAAAAATCCAATGGGAATAGATAACGCTGCTAAAATTAGAAATATCCTTTTAAGAATTTTTTCCATATTACGCATCCTACAATATAAAATTAATTTCACTGTTTACCGTTTAACTTTGACGATTCACCGAAATCAATAAATAGAAGGTATTTATTATTTTACAAAAATAGCCTTATCAAGAAATTAATTGGTGGTTGAAGTCGATATCAATAAAATTGAATAAGGCATGGTTCTGTCCTAAAAGGCCATGCTTGATTAATCTGTTGTTTCGACTCCTCCAGGGCTGGGGGAGAATCTTTTCCTGATCAATGGTCAGCACACTGAGAATTCATCCGCTTAACAAATTAATTGATCTTAATAAAATAGATCAAACCATAAAGAAATAGAAATGCTATTGCCAAAAGGACACCGGCACCTATAGGCCTTCTGTAGATATGTTCATTGTAACTGATTTCTTTTAAGACATTTATTTTATATTTTACTTCGTCAATCTTTTTCAGCTTATTCTCATGTGGTTCAGAATTATGATAGAGGATTGTATAAATCTTCAGCTGGATATTTCTCACGATTATTTCTGGAATTAATACCGGATTTTTACTGAGGCCGGCAACATTCGTTACCATCCCGGTGAAAGCCCTTTGCAATCTAAGCCTAATGTCCTGCAACGGATGGCTGCACAGCCAAAGGATAAACACCCCTGGTTTCCTGTAAAACCAGTCTGTATCAACACTGACAGTCGGCTCACCTCCAAGCTTGTCGATATAAAGCCAAAATGCAGCACCAGTAAGCAGCAATAGCTGCATCATCGAAAGCACATGCTGCGGCGTGTAAGGATGGTAAGAAACTGTATAGGGGAGAAGGTTATAGAGGACCTTAGGATAAACACCTGTAATAATACATAATAATGCTGCCATTGCCATAGCGATAAGCATATTAAGAGGCGGTTCTTTAGCCTCCAGCTCTTCCTCGATTATGCCTGTTTCACCCTTGGATTTACCAAACCACGTACCATACGGAAGCTTAAGGCCGGTATGAAGGAATGTCCCTATAGATGCTAAATGCAGCAAAAGATGTATTATGGGTCTGTGCAGCTCGCCTGCTGCAGCAACAATCATGGTTTTGCTTATAAAACCATTAAAAAGCGGTACCGCCGATATGGAAAAAGCGCCGATCATGTAAAGGGAGAGAGTAATAGGCATCTTCTTATAGAGGCCTCTCCCCTGCAGTTCAGTCATCTTTCTCTTGCCTGTCACATGGATTACCGCGCCCATACCCATAAAGAGCAGGGCCTTATATAAAATATGGGAAAAGGCATGTGCGCTTGCACCATTTATCGCCATTTCAGTTCCCAGCCCTACACCACAGACCATGTATCCTACCTGACTAATAATGTGATACGCAAGGAGTCTTCTTATATCGTTTTCAAGAACTGCATACACTACACCATATATAGCCATAATGGCCCCGAGCCAAATAAGGATTTCAACCCCTGAGAAGCCTCTTAATAGCACATATACAGCGCTTTTGGTCGTAAAGGCAGTCAGAAAAACACTACCGGTTATTGTTCCCTCCGGGTATGCGTCTGAAAGCCATGCATGAAATGGGGGGACCGCAGCATTGATAATAAAACCAATAAGTATGAGTTTAGAGCCAAGGCCTCCATATTCTATAACACTGAAGGAGGTGTCCCCAGTGTTGGTTATATGTATGATTATGCCTGCTAAAAGAACACAGCCGCCAAATATATGAACCATAATATATCTGAATCCAGCATCAAGCGCGGCCTTTTCTCTTCTGTACCATATGAGAAACACAGATGAGACAGCCATGATTTCCCAAAAAACGAAAAGGGTAAAAAGATCGCCTGCAAAGGTCACTCCCAATGTGCTTCCAATATACAGAAAGGCTGCGACATGTTGTCCGAATTCTCTTATGTGAAGGGCATAGATCATGCCCAAAAAGGCAACAATAACAAATACATAACCAAAAACCATACTTAACTTATCGACCCTGCCCAGAATAAGATCATAGCCAAGGAAATTATACACCCAATAGGTCCCGTTATGCATATACAGTAGATCTATAAAGGCGATAACAGGGATTAGGAGCTGAAAAAGCTGCCTGAGCCTTCTTTCACGAAGAAACGGCAGTAAAAGAGCCCCAAAAATAAATATAAAGGCTGGGGGTACTACATCAATCATAGTAATCCTCATCTTTCTGAATCCAGCTATGCCCTAATGCCTTTGATACAACCACAATTATAATACACCCCAAAAATCCAAAGATTGCATCAAAAGCCGGTATCTTTTCCCACCAAAAATGCACATGTTCATGGGTGATGAAAAAACCAGCCACAATGCTTAGGCCAATACAGATAAAGAATAAATATTTCAATTTCTTTGACATTTATACTCCTCCCAGTATCTTTCCCGCTGCCATGGACGCTAAATTAAAGAAATTAAAAAAGGCATTTGGAAATATTCCCAGTATGAGCGAGATAATAGATGTTATCATCAGGGGAACAACCATCCTCATAGGCGCCTCATCAAAATGCGGTTTAACATCCTCTTGGGGGCTTTTAAAGAAGGCATTAAAAATGATAGGAAAAAAGTATGCCACATCTAATATAGCGCTTATGAGTAAAACAAAGAGAAAAACCACCTCTTTGGCCTCAAGACTTCCCATCGCCAGATACCATTTGCTGATAAACCCGCAAACCGGCGGGGTCCCCGCTACACCCATCGCGGCAATAGCAAAGGCCCCAAATGTCAGCGGCATCTGTCTCCCAAGGCCATCCAACTGGCTGATGTTTTCCTTATGGGTCTTAACATATATGGCCCCGGCAACAAAAAACAGGGTGATCTTCATAAATCCGTGACTGCCTATGTGAAATATGCTCCCTGTTATAGCACTGGGGCTTAACAAGGCGGCTCCCATTACTATTATGGCAAGGTTATTTATTGTAGAAAAGGCCAGTCTTCTTTTAAGATTATCTTGTGCAAGGGCATACAAACCGGCGACCAAAACGGTAAATGCCGCAAAATATGCCAATATTAACCACAGATCAAGCTCCTTGAGAAGGGTTGGTCCAAAGACATAGAGAATAATCCTTAAACACCCAAAAACACCGGCTTTAACCACGGCAACTGCATGGAGAAGGGCGCTAACCGGCGTGGGCGCTACCATTGCGGTTGGCAACCATTCATGCATGGGCATAAGCCCTGCCTTTACACCAAAACCTAAGATGAGGATAACAAATAAAAATACAAGCACACCTGACGAGCCTTTGTCTAAAAGAAACCCACCAGGTTTAAAGTCAAGGTTCCCGGTAAGATTGTAAATATATATTATCCCAAATAAAATTACTACCCCTGCCACCAGTGTATAAACAAGATATTTCCTTCCCCCCAGTATTGCCTCTTCGGTCTCTTTATGAATTACCAGTGGGTAGGTAGCTACTGTAAGAATCTCATAGAAAATGAAAAGGGTTAGCAGGTTGCCTGAAAATGCAATTCCCATAGTTGCGGAAAGACATAGGGCAAAATTAAAAAAGTATCGTGTCTGGGCATGCTCATTTAACCCCCTGACATACCCTATGGAATACACAGACGTAAGAACCCACAATGCAGAGGCGAGGACAGCAAAAAACATACCGAATTGATCCACTCTAAACTGGAGAGAGACCCCCTGGGTAAGGGAAATTATGGTGTATTCCAACGTCTTCCCGTTTAAAATAAACGGGACCATCGAGAGGACAATGGTGAACTTGATGAGGGATGCTATAATAGTCCAGAATTCACGTAGATTTCTATTTTTTTCCCCTGTAAATATGATAAGCAGTGCTGCCACAAGGGTTACAAGAACAGCCAAGAGCGGCCTTATGGAAACTATTTCCTCCATCAATAATCCCTCATTTCTCTTTAAAAATATCCAGGAACAGCATACTGGATTATGGCGGAAATAATTTTACCGCTCATTGCCCCAAGTATCAATATCCCTGCCCCTGTAATCAGTATCGGCACAAGCATACTGGAAGGGACCTCATCCATAGTAACGACCTCACTGACACTTTCGCTATCATGCTCTATCTCACCTTTAGGTTCAAGGTAGGTATTTTCTATTACCCTGAAAAAAAGTATTGCATTTAAAAGGCTGCTTATCAACAGCACAGCCACAAATACCCACCCATTTGCTTTAATTGCACCAAGAATAAGATACCACTTGCTGAAAAAACCACACGTCGGCGGAATGCCTATCACAGAGAGCGCTGAAACGACAAAAACCGCCATTGTAAATGGCATTTTCTTATGTATATACCTTAGCTGTGAAATGTTTCTGGTGCCGTACTTATACATGATAGCACCTACAATCATAAAAAGGCCTAACATCATGAAGGCATCGTTGAGTATGTGGAGGATCGCACCAGTAAGGGCAACTCTGTTTCCAAGTCCCACACCTAATGTAATGTAACCAACCTCGCTTACCAATATATAGACGAGCATTCTTTTCAGGTCAACCTGGGCCAGGGCCATTGCCGCGCCAAAAAGGATGGCACCTACCGCCATCCAGGTCAGAATAGAGGCTGCTGGGAGCATTTCTATGGAAAAATAAGGCTTAAAAACCGTATACATAATTCTAATCAAAATATATGCCCCCACCTTTGTCATCAAGGGAGCCAAAAGGGCGCTTACCGATGATGGAGCGTAGGTATAGGCATCTGGAAGCCACACATGCAAAGGGAAAAGGGCCATTTTTATGCTTATCCCTACCAAAAAAAATGCAAAGGCAACCAACACCACTTTGGAACTATATAAACTGGGGAGAAGGTTAGATAAGTCACCCATGTTAAGAGAACCGGTTACTATATAAAGGTACCCTACCCCGAGCAAATAAAAACAGGCACCAATAGTCCCAAAGATAACATAGTTAAAGCTCGCAAAAGGTGCACCATCTTCACCTATTGTTATCAATGCATATCCCGCTAAAGAGGCTATCTCCAAAAAGACATAAAGGTTAAAGGCGTCACCGGTGATTACTATTCCTAATAATCCCGTCACCTGAAGGAGAAACATCACGTAAAAAAAGACAATTTTCTCAGGTAATTCCTGCTCTACGCTTCTTTTTGAATATACCCCCACAGTCAAGGCAACAAAGGAAATAATCACCAGCACAAATGCATTAAGATAGTCCACGACATATTCTATCCCCCAGGGAGGACTCCAGCCTCCAAGACGATAGTGGATTGTTCCGCTTGCAATAACCGTATTTAATGTATAAAGGGATGCAAAAAAAGATAAGAAAAGCGCAATTAATGCAATTGGATAGCTAAGGCTCTTTTTCCACCACCCAAATATAAGGGTGATAAAGGCAAACATAAGCGGGATAACAATAATAAGAACAGGGGATTGTGATATCATTTTTTAAACTTTAAGATCTCGTCTTCCTCTAATGTGTTGTATCTTCTGTAAACCTTAATCAATATTGCCAGTGCCACTCCTAAGGTGCTAACCATAACCACAATAGCTGTAAGCATAAGTACATGGGGCAGGGGATTCAAATAAGAAGCAACGTTGATGGCATGCTCTTCATGGCCATGCGAATGTTCAATAATAGGCAGGGTAGCAGATTTTTTTGATGCGGTAGAGACAAAAAAAAGAATGATTGCTGTCTGGAAAATGTTCATTCCTATTATTTTTTTTACCAGGTTTTTTTTCCCAATCATGGCATAAAAGCCAATCATCATTAGGGCAATATAAATCCAGTAATTATATTTATTAACTATTAAATCGAACATTTTCGGTTCATTAATTCTTTAAATTTTATTGGGATTATTGTATGAATCGCTTTTTTTTCGTTTTTTCCTTACCCTCAATATAAGAATACAAGACACTCCGGCGGTGAAAATAACCGTTGTCTCTCCCAGTGTATCATAGCCTCTGTAGTCTGCCAGCACGGATGTTACCACATTCGGTGTGGCTGTCTCATCCATTGTTTTTTCTATGTACCTTGGAGAGACGTGAGTACTTGGAGGAGAATTAGGGTCTCCCCAGTCAGGCATATCCTGAGTGCCGTAAACAAGTATCAGGCCTGTAATAACCACTGTAAAAATGATTAAAACCCTCAATCCTTGCTCCTCCTTTTTGTCTTGCTCACAGCTGCTATTAATAGAACTGTTCCAATACCAGCGCTTACAGATGCCTCGGTAAAGGCCACGTCCACTGCTCCCATTTCCGACCACAAAAGGCACATAAGAAAACTATAGGCGCCTAAGATTATAACAGCGCTCAGCAAATCCTTTACAGAAATAGCTGCAATAGCACATATTAAAATAAAAAGTAAAATCATAATATCAAAGGGCACTATCATTCTTTTTCTCCTTGTTTTTTACCCATGGCTCTAAACCACATCTCATGGCTGCCCTGGAAATGGCATGCGTAGAAGTTGGCTGTGCCAGAAACATAAAAACAGCTATAAAAATAATCTTCAAACTTGTGAAAGAAAACCCTTCGTAAATACTCAAACCTATCAGGGCGAGAAGAACGGCCAAGGTATCCCCTTTCCCTGTGGCATGCAGTCTGGTATAAAAGTCCGGAAAACGCAAAAGTCCTACTGTTGCGGCTAAAAAGAAAAAGAAGGCCCCTAAAAGAAAAGGTATAGAAAATGCTTGAATGATATTCATTAAATCTCCCCGCTCATCTCCAAATATTTTGCCACTGTAATAGTTCCTATAAAATTGAGGAGCGCGTATACCATGCTGATGTCTACAAACATCTCCACCCTTCGGTAGATAAAACCCATCAAGAGTAAAATAATCAATGTCTTGGTACCAATGGCGGAAATGGCTGCAATTCTGTTCAGAACCCCTGGACCAAATACTCCTCGATAAAGACAAAGCAAAACAAGGACAAATAAACCCATCCCAAGCCATAAGAAAAAGTTATTCATTTTTTTCCTTAATCTCCTTCATCCTCTGAAATAATTCCCCCTGTAGATATATCGAAAAAAATAGAGAACATAACCGCCATTACGGTTATTCCGACTCCAATCTCCACACCCAGTATGCCTAAGGATCTTGCCTGAGACGGTACTACCTTCAATATAACAGAAAGCCTTCCGTAGTCTAGAAAATTGCCCCCCAGGATAAGGCAAAGTAATCCGATTCCAGAATATATCAATAGGCCGGCGGCACTAAAAAGGCCTGCCTTCAACTCAGACATTCTTATTTTTGCCTCCTCAAGACCATGGGTTATAAGGTATAGTATAAAACTTGCGCCAAGAATAACGCCCCCCTGAAATCCTCCGCCTGGACTGTGATGACCATGCATAATAACATAAAGGGCATAAAGCTGGATAAAAGGAATCATTAACCTTGATACTGCCCTTATTATAATATCATCTGTTAATCGTGTCATATTCTCCCTGCTAATCAAGATACAGGTTTTAATTTCTCAAAATTGAGACCTATAGGCTGTCTTCTCTATCCATATGGTGCGATTATTTTTTTAGCTTTAATAATTCTTAATTATTTTATAGTCAATGATTAATTTAAAAATTTTTTACTTAGGTCATTGAAGTAAATGGCCCGCACCCTGACTTTTAAACCGTTACCGTTAACTCCTTCCCAGGCATGGCCTTACATTATAATGTGACATATCCAAGGCTTAGGCTCTACCCTCCGGCCTGGAAACCCTCCGGGCTTTAAGCGAAACCGGAGGCCAGATCAGGCGTGAATCGCTCATAAAATTGTTATTTCAACGCCCCGAATATCCTGGAAACATCCAGAGTATCCTGTATATACACATGGTCCGCCTCCATAAAGACATGGGCTATTTTGTCTTCCATTTCACCAGTATCAAGATCGAGGGCAACCTTTTTATCAATGGCATGAACAAAAAATTCCCCATCTCTAATATCAATCGTGATAGTGCCCGGAGTAAGGGTAATGGAATTCGCAAGGGCTACCCAAGATATGTCACTCTCCAATTTTGTTTTGAATCTTATTATAGCAGGGTCAATAGGCATTTTTGGAGAAAGGGCAAGGTATGCAACATGAAGATTTGCTGTGAAAATCTGGCTTAAAAACCATGGTCCAGCCGTAAAGAATCTTTTAACCATAAGTCTTATGTCCCCAATCCTTACATTGGCAAACAGTAGATCATAAGACATGTAAGAAATCAATAGGCAGGATAAGACCCCAAGGGTCAGGTGAAATAGATCGAAACGCCCGGAAAGCAAGATCCAAAAACCGAACAATAAAAAAAATGTCAAGGAGTAGTTCCTTATTGCCAGTTTTTTATGTTGGGCTCCGGAAAGAAAGGCCTTTGCCGCTCGCTTATCCTCCAAGGATTTTGTCTCACTCGTTATCTTGGCAGAGCTGTATAATAATTCCTTTGCCTCTTTCCTGGCCTTTTCAAGTATCTCAAAGGCCTTATCCGCTGTTTGAATAAGTACAGTGACTTCCATATTTAATTTCCTAATTATACTTTATTTAAGGTATAATCAAAACAGGTACATGGGCTTTTTCCGCAACTGCGCAAGGCGCGGAACCGGAAAAAAGCTTTTCAACAGCATTCTTTGAGCTCGCCCCCATTATTATGAGGCTTGCATCATATTCTTTCGCTGCCAGTAATATCTCATCAGGCGTCTTTCCTGCGTAGATATGGGACTCTGCGTCTATCTTTTCCTCTAAACATATCTTTCTGATTTCTTCAGTCCTGCCCTTAATCTGCCTGATTTCCTTGACAGTCGGTTTTTCATTCAACACATACACTATATCCACTACTCCTAAGATTTTTTTTAGCCCCACAATATAGAGCCACGCTCTTCTGGCCGAATCAGACCAATGGGTCGCAAGTATTACATTATCGAACAAACCTCTTTTACGATAGTCGGATTCGCTGCCATTTTCATGGATCAACAGAACTGGGATATGGGTATTCTTTATCAGATTTCTCTCTTCAGACCTCCTGAAAAACCTACCTTTTTCCCTTTTCATATGGGCAACGATAAGTGATGCGTTTTCCTTGTCAGCCAAATCCAATATTTTAGGCATAAATGGCTCAGCTCCATCTATGGTATTAATAGCGATTTTCTCTTCCGATAACCTACCCTTCACCTCATCTGATAGGCCCTCGGAAAAAAGTATTACCTCTTTAAGTCCCGCCCCCTTCATCCCGAGTAACGGTTCAATAGAATCATAGGTCGGTTTCTCGAGGTTTGTTGCATAAATAATTCGTTTTATTTCCATGTCGAATAGTAGTAGTAATTTTTATTTCACATTTTAAAATCTTAGAGATACATTTTGTGCATTTTCATAACAAAGACACTAAGACACAGTATTCAAATACGTTTTTATTTGAGTCCTTGTGCATTCGCGTCAATTGTTACGTGCATAACCGGGTTAGGTTACTACACTCTAAAAAAAGCAACGAACAAGCTCAATATTTAAACTCGGTATCTGCCGCATATGCAACTTAGAAGATCTATGCCGGTATTATGAGAACGGGCAATTCCGAATTATCTGCAAGGCTATGGGCCACACTACCTACCCATTTCTCTTTCCATATACTTTTTCTTCGTGTGCCAAGGACAATCATAGAGGATTTATGTTCAGTTGCTGCCTTTTTAATCTGTTCCTCTGTTTTACCAATATAAAGATGGGGGCGGGCGTCTAATCTTTCCTTTATAAAAACATCACAAACATCGTCCAACCTCTTTTTATTTTCCCTTTCCAGTTTATGGGCCTCCATCTTTGATAATTTGCCAATCTCCTTTTCGCTCAGCACATGAACTATCTCTACTCTCTTTGTTGCACCGCTTAAAGCCAGCACAAGATCAAGGACGCGTTCTGATGACACAGACCAGTCAAGAGCCAACAAGAGTCTCTCAAATGGATTCTCTCCAACCTTACCTGACTGTGTCAAATAATTAAATATCAACACCGGTTTTGAGGTTCTCCGCAATAGTTCTGATATTTCCGGTCCCGCATAAATCTCCTCAAGTTTTCCTCTTTTTCTTCTTGCCGTTACAATCAGATCTACACCTTCAATTTCAGAAACAGATATGATCTTGGGCACTACATTGCCGATAGCTATATGAGCTCCAACCTCCATACCCTCTTCAAACAATGTCTCAGCCCAGTCAATAAATCGAATATCCGCTATCTCCCTAAGCTTGACCTCTTCCTGTTTAAGAAAGCCGGCCCCACGCCTCATGGCTACCTTTTCCCTTTGTATCACATGAAGGAATACTACATGATTGAGCCCGGATTTTCTCAGACCCATCAATGATTGCAATGCGTCGAACCATAATTCTTCAAATTCCGAAACAAAAAGCATCTTCTTGATTTTCATTGTTTCTCCTTAATCGATCACCCTAATATTTTTTTCAAGATTTCAGCCAAATCCTCCGGTTCAACCGGTTTTTCAAGATACGCCTGAGGTTCCGGCACGGTTTCATCTCCAAATTCGGTCAATGCGGCCTGGGATCTGAGAAATGTCCTCCTGGATACGCCGGAAAGCATAACAACTGGAATGCCCTTTAAAGAATCATCGGTCTTTAGGTCATGATACATCTTGATTCCACTTTGCTTCGGCATCAGTATGTCCAGAATGATAAGATCGGGTTTTTCTTCTCTTACCTTCTTTATCCCCTCCTCTCCATCCTTCGCCATGATTGGCGTATAACCATTTTCTTCCAGAACGGTTGAAACAAATGTCCTTATATCAGGATCATCCTCAACATTGAGTACCCTTTTGGCCATAGCTAAACCTCCATTCAATATTTTTTATTTAAAATCACGACTTCTTACTATAGTAGGTAGCGAGCATAATTAAAATTTGCCGGTCGCTTAATCCATATTTTTTAACCAATACCTGCCCCTGAAAGATCTTCGTATGGCAAATACATGGTAAATGTAGTCCCCTCACCCAGTTCAGATTCAACGCTTAATGTGCCTCCGCTTTCTTTGACAATCTTCTCGGTCACAAGCAACCCGAGGCCTGTTCCCTTTTCTCCTTTTGTGCTGAAAAGGGCGGAAAAAATTTTCTCCTGGGCATCCTTATCCATGCCCATTCCATTATCTGTTACCTCAAATTTGATTGTATGGTCTCGCTGTAACGCCGTATTCACATTTACCTGCCATTGTTTTTTTGGTGTAGAATCAAAGATGCAGGCATCAATGGCATTTGAAATCAGGTTTAACATCGATCTGTGTATTGATTTCGGATCTATATATACCTCTCCTACCAAAGAATCAAGGTGTTTTCTTATCTCAATATCATGTTCCCGTGCCTTTGGTTCCGTAAGGGATAAAACCTCTTCGACTATCTTATTGGGGAAACAGGCCTCGGCCTCGGGTTTCCGCTCCTTTGAATATGTGAGAAGGTCAAGGACCAGATCTGATATCCTGCCTACATTTCTCTCTATCATTGACCATCCGTTTTTTATCTTATCTGTGTTACTCTTGTCAAGCGCAACATTTAATACATAGGTTCCACCTTTAAGTCCATTGAGGATATTTTTTATGTAATGGGCAAGTCCTGCAACAGTTTGCCCTGTAGCAGCCAATCTCTCGGATTTAATCAATTCTTCCTGCAGTCTCTTTACCTCTCTTAGATCGCGAAAAAAACCAACGCTTCCTATAACCCCCTCATTCTCAGTGAGAATTGATCCGGAAAACCTTACAGGGACAATCTTTTCATTCTTGGCAACGATAGAGAGTTCTCGCCAGTCTGATAGATTGACGGCCCCTTGATTATTAAGTCCAGCCATGAACTCAGAGGCTAATTTCTCCGGAAGCAGTCCTCCAATGTTCATCTTTCGTATTATCTCATTCCTCGTATATCCGAATATTTTTTCCGCACCATTATTATAGATGACAACATCCCCACTCTCATCCGTAGCCACGATACCGTCATTAGAAGATGTGATAAGTTTATTCTGAAACTCTGATCTCCTCTTCACCTCTTCCGTGGCTATTCTAACCATATTCTCAAGGTCATCCGTATAGGACTTCAATTTTTTCTTAATATTTATCCGTTCTTTTGCCCTCTTGAGGGCCACAAAAAGGGCATCATCCTTAATAGGCTTATTCAGAAAATCAGAGGCATCAAGTTTAAGGGTTTCTATAGCTGAATCCATATCACCATGTCCGGTTATCATTATAACTTCCGCATCCGGGTTTATCTTCTTGATCTGATTTAAGACCGTAATCCCATCCATGCCCGGCATTTTGATATCCGTTAGAACTATAGATGGTGACTCTCTTTTAAAAATCTCTATTCCCTCTTCTCCTGTTGCTGCTGTTGATACATTGTATCCATCACTTGCAAGAGAAATAGATAATACCTTTCTTATTCCTTCTTCATCGTCTATTATTAAGAGTTTTGACATTTCCATATTTTCACTATTTGTTATTCTTGCTGTTTAAGCGTATCATAGCATCTCATTCCGCAAAGGGAAATTTTAAGGTAAAGGTAGTGCCTTTATCTACTTCGCTTTCTACGTCAATTGTCCCACTATAGTCGCTTATAATCCTATAACTGATACTCATCCCCAGCCCGGTACCCTGTCCTACCTTTCTGGTGGTAAAAAAGGGTTCAAAAATCTTATCCATTACCTCTTTAGCAATACCTTTGCCGGTATCAGACACTTTTACTGCAATATGTTTGTCTACAAGGAATGATTCAATCCTGAGCAACCTTCTCCACTTTTTACCCCCTAATCTCATACCCTTGTCATCCATGGCATACATGGCGTTGGTAACTAAATTTATAAAGACCTGCTCTAATCGATTATGATCCGCCATAATGTATGGCAGATCAGGATTGAGATCCAATTCAACCTCTACCTGATGAACCCTTAACTGCTGGCCCAGCACCTTAAACACATCCTTAATAGGTTCATTTATGTTTACCCTTGTCCTCGTAACATCAGATTGCCTGGCAAAATCTCTCATATGTTTAATTATCTTTGCCGCCCTGTCAACATGGCTTCCAATCTCCTCCGCCATATTCTTCAACTCAGCTTGAGAGACTTCCTGGTTCTTGCTGATCTTTTTTAAAAAGAAATCGCTGGCAATTTGGATCACATTTAGGGGCTGGGTCAATTCATGGGCCATCCCGGAGGCCAAAGTTCCAAGTGTGGCAAGTTTGCTTGCCTGCACTAATTGGGCCTCCTTTTCAACATTCTCACTGATATCTGTTGTAGTTGCTATCAAGCTATCTTTGCCTAAATGCACTGCGTGACATGCTACAATATTTACATAAAAGGGCTCGCCATTTTTCCTCACATGCCTTCTTTTAGGGTAAAAACCGCATTGATTGTTAGTAAGTTTTCTCAGCCCCTCCTCAAGGTCTTTATCTCTTTCAAATAATAAATCGAAAAATGTTCTTTTTGTTAATTCCTCGCTTGTCTGTTGATAACAATCCAGGGCAGTTGCATTGACATCTATAATTTTAAATGTTTGCCTTTCCATAATAAAAAACGGGTTGGGGGCACTATCAAAAAGGGTTTTATACTTCTCTTCAGACCGTTTCAGCTCCTCGTTCACCTTTGTAAGCTCGGTTGTCCTTTCTTCTACCCTTGCCTCCAATTCATCATGGGCCTTCTGCAAGGCCTCCTGCGATTCCTTACGTTCCGTAATATCCCAAAGGGTCTGAATTGATCCTGTTATATCTCCACCGGCCCCCCTTATCGGCGCCGCTGTGAACAAAAGCCACCTGCTCTCCCCGCCTATTTGAGGAAAAAATTGTTCGGCCTGGTAGGCCCCTTCAATGAGTAAAGATTTTCTCCACTCATTGCCGTAATATTTCCTTATTTCCTTCTCTCCCATTTGATCAACAATAACATCGGCCATAAGGGGTCTTTTTTTCTGCCTGAAAGGCATCCAATGTTTATCAGTACCAACTATCTCACCTGCCGTATAGCCGGTCAATTTTTCACATGCAATATTCCAGTGAGTTACTATATGCTCTTTATTAATCACAAATGTCGGCAAAGTGGATCCTTGAATAATCTGCGACAAGGCCCTTTCTCTTTCAACAAGCTCTTTCTCCACGGTTTGTAAATGATCTGTTCTTTCCTCTACAATTTTAGAAAGTTGATTAGAAAAAAAATCAAACTCCCTTTCTATTTTTTCCGATTCGGTCACATATTTTCTTAATTTTTCCGTGACCTTTACCTTAGCCTCTTCTATTTGGAGGAAATCCCATACCGACATAGCTTCAAAATGATCGATCAGCCTTACTTGCTCTGGTTTTGTTGACTTCAGTTCCTCAAGAACCTTATCATCGCCTGTGAGCTCAATAATTAAATTAAGCCCTTTAATAGTGAACAGATCCCTAAAGTTTTTGGTTGTAACTATCCCCTTTGACTTTGCAAAGGCCAGACCCTCGGCTTTATCGTTGATGTCAGCGACACCAATAATATTAAATTTCGTGGAGGTTGAATGCCTTCCCTGGACTATTTCAAGGAAGGCCTTGCAAACCCTGCCCCCACCAACAATGGCCGTATTTGGATTTGGTAAAATATCTTTCATCATGATAGATTATTCCTTTAAAAGACCGTTGCTTTCTTAAGAGCCATTTGGTTCTCTTTTTGGGCGTCCCCAATACACAGACACTTACTGCTTTATGAATAACTTTGCGTTCAAAATAGGCAAAAACTATTGTAACTATGACTTGATGGATTTTGAAATTCCGGGATCGCAAATCAGTAATATAATATTTTATCCGCCTCTAACATTAATCTGCAGCTTTCATGTAAATCAATTGGTTCAATGAAATCCTCGATATTCGATTTATCTTGTATCTCCTCTGCAAATCCCTCAAGCACATGAAAAGTACCGCATGAAACTATAGAAATCCCCATTTTATCTTTCTCAAAACGGGCTAACTGCTCCAAATTATCAGGCAGTTTTTCCGCCTTCAGGCCTTCAAATTGGGATGCGGTTAATTTTTTCACATCATCTGACATGGTAAGGGTCGAAAGAGCCCCTTTTTTTGCCAGCTCCATACCATGGGGCCCATACATTATAGTTACTTTTTTCACCTTATAGTATCTTCTTGAAACCCAGGCAAGAGTATATGCCGCAAAATGATTGTATTTCTTTTCAGGTCCCGTATTGATGATAATTAGAACGTTATTTTCAACTGTCATGTTTTTGCCTCCTTTTTTCTTGAAATCAATTATTTTAATCCACTATAGTTTTTTTTAATCCTGATATTCTACTAAA
>CBFDCD010000007.1:0-20794 GCA_965603225.1 uncultured bacterium | reverse complement strand
GCCCATTTGTAGGATATGTCAAGTTTTTTTATTGGGGTCGGGGGAATTTTTTTTACTAGGTGATTGCTGGGGGGTAGCCTCTAATTCTGTTATTCGTGCATCAATCTGACCAATCCTTTCCTTCAGCATTTCTGCCTCCCCTCTTAGAAACTCTATCTCTTGTTCTGGTGCTATAGTTGGTGAGAATGGCGGCATGCCCGGCCCTGCAAACATCTCCTGCTGGGGATAATTAGGCTGATAAAATGGAGGAATTGCAGGCCCCGGTCCTCTATACCCCCAATTAGGCGGATAATACGGGATATTACCCATATTTCCATAAGGGTAATTCCAGGGACCCGCCATAGGATAGCCCATTTCTGATGGATGCGCACCTGGGTAAAACCCGCCTCCGTATGGATAATTTCTATAAAACATATTTTTCTCCTTTTTTAGTTCCTTAATGAGGAAAAACCTGGCCCATGGGGCCAGGTTTTTGTTATCTCCAAAGGGAATTTTCTTTTATCTTTTACCGAATTGTAAAATTTACTACCATCTTCTTCCCATACCTCTGCCATAGCCGAATCCTCTTCCATATCCTCTGCCACCGCCATATCCACCGCCATATCCTCTGCCATAGCCATAAGCACCATAAGAATTCGCTGCATATGCAGGATTGGCGGTATATGGATTATATCCATACCCTCCAAAGGGGGCTGCATAGCTTCCACCATATGGATATCTCCCTGCAAAGTCATATTGTCCTGCGCTATAATTGGGGTTGCATCGTCCGCGAGCACCTCCAGTCATGGGTCCTAATCCCTGGGGACCTGTTCCATCAAATCCTGGCATGTCTTTTCACCTCCTTCCTAGTTTTTTATCTATGCCAATTCGGCCACCAAGACTCAAAGACACAAAAAGGAATATGAATTATTCTCGTAAATAGAACACTATAATCTTAGTGGCTTAGTAGCTAAGCTAATATTTTTTTATTTAAAATTAACACCTCTTCTCCTCCCCATTGTATGGCCACGTCTTCTGCCATGTCCTTTTCCCCAGTACCTTTCAGAGCCTGGCATGAGAAATTGAAATAGCTTTTCATCCAAGAATGCCTTTAATACATCCTCTGCCCTGCCGGATATCCAAGGAATTACATGAATGTCGACATTCGCTATCATATAGAACAGTGACATTGATATGGCACCGCAAATCAGTGTATCTATGCCTAATTCCTTAAGCCTCATTGTCCTTAGAGGGAAATTTTCTTCACTGATTCCTGTTTCAAATCTGGAACATTCTTTCTTATCTTTTATATCAATAATTAACAATCTTTCTGCTACATCAAAAACAGGAGAAACCCTTCCAATCCAGATTGGTATGGCTATTCTACCCATAGATGTCCTTTAGCTTTTTCCCATTTCATCTATACGGGAGAGAATTGAGTTACGCTGCTCCCGAGGGGAATCTGTCTTTTGTCTTAGAGATGCAAGGTCTTTTCCTGTTGAGGTAATAGCTATATTCATGATAAAAAATATCCCCGTGGTCTTAAAAATATCATTCCTTATAGTTGAATTACTGCATTTCCTATGCCAAATTGTGGTTCATTTGAAGACATCCCTATCATATTGATTTCTTAATGAATATTTATGATCTCCTTAAAAACTACCATAAAGAATATCATGTATTGTATCTTATTTGAAACATGTATTGAGGATTATGTTCCAAAATTGGAACATTAAAGATAAAAACATAATAGTGTAATAAGGCGAAGATATTGATCCATGTGTGATGGGTGTTGAAGATAGCAAAAAGACCCTTTTCATTCATCGTTATTATTATCTCGGTTTAAATTGGCAATTAATTCCTATCTGATATACGAGCTGGACAGACATGCAGGGAATTTCATTAAATGGCGGTTTTTTGCTCGTATTTCCTGTTATCTTTGTAATTACAGAATTGAATGAGTAGATCTTTCATTTTTTTCAAATAAATAACTCTTTATCCGGTTTAATCTTTCCTTATTTTTTAAAAAACACCTAATTTTTAAATTTCCCTTTGGATTTATGTTTATTGTTAAGGCCCCGGTTTGTTCTAAGTTTAGAACAGGAATGGAATTATTGTTTTCTATCTTTTCTTTTTTAATAACCAAATAATTAATAAATGATTCCTCTTGCTTTCCCATGTTTTTCTTTTTTATTTCGGTTTTCTGTTTATTTAAGAAGATATACCATCCATTAAATGCCAGCCCAATTTCATCATTGCCATATCTTTTTAATTCAACCCCACCGATAATCTTTTTTTCCTGGAGATCAAATAGTATCTCTCCAGGCTGAAAATTATTTATGATGAACTGCATTTTATCTGTTAATTGTTTATTGTCGTTTGGTAAAAAAAGGCAGTCAATTCCTCCTACCTTCCTTTGCCACAGATATGGACCAATAATACTTCTCCCCTGGTCTAAACCTCTACCACTAAATGCATCGTAGGCAATAAGCATGTTCTTTTTTCCTGGATACTTTATAAAGGCAGCACTTCCTCTCGACACATCAAAAATTGTTACTTCAAGATTTTTTTTAAATCTGGCTTGATAGATCCAATAACCGATGTCAGTGCAGAATATAATCAAGAAAAAAATAAAAAATAATCGACATAACCTGGAACGAACTATGTTTATGCTTAAAAAGGTTAATATATAAAATGAAAAAATTTCAAAAATGTTAGGCTGGATCACACTGATTGATGCCCACGGGATATCCGACCAAAAATGAACCAAGGATGCTGCGATCTTTAATCCAAGTTCACCAAAAGATAGAAGTGCGCTTGCAAGGGTAGACGAAAAAAACAAGGCGAAAGAAGAAAGCAAGCCAAAGGGCAACACCCACAATCCTATAATAGGGACCACTGTCAAGTTAGCTAAGAGGGCTATAACTGAAAGGCGATGAAAATAATAGGACATTAATGGAATTGTTGCAATGGTAGCAGAAATTGTTACTGCAATAAGCCCTGCTGTGTATGATAAAAGTGGGTTAAATTTTCGATGGCCGCCAAGTAGTTCATCTTTACTTTTCATATTTAGCAGCCAAGAAAGTATTAAAGGGGACAGATATAATATGCCTGCAACCGTTATAAAGGATAATTGAAAGGAGGTAGTAAAGAGGGCAGCTCCATTAAGAGAGAGCACTACAATAGCCGCCAGGGAAAAGCTGGACCAGACATCCTTTTCCCTGCCTATAACAAAGGACCATAAAAATACAAGAACCATTATCATTGCCCTTTGGGAAGAGACCTGAAGCCCGGTAATTATAGCATATGTTATAACCGGTACGGCTGTAATAATGGCTGCAAGCTTTTTTATATCCACCATTAATGTAAAACGGTAGGACAGGGATAATAACCACTTTATAAACTTAAAGAAAAACCATGCAACTAAACCAAGGTGGAGCCCGGAGACAGCCATAATATGACCCACACCGGCACGATCAAATGGCACCCTTAGCTCGTTAGTGATTTCCTGCCTTTCGCCTAAAATAAGGGCCTTGTATATAGGGCTTGAATAAAAGGATAGACGTGCATTAAGAAAATCTCGTACAGGACCCCTTACCCTCTCAAGGACATTTTCTATAATGCCAAGATCTCCCTTACCCATGGGCACAGCGTACTTGCCATTACGGGTGACAGCCATAAAGGAAATTCCACGGTTCTCCATATAAAATTTGTAATCAAATCTTCCTGGATTATTAAAATTTTTAAATTCCCTTACTATGGCAGGAAACCGTATCCTATCTCCTGTTTTTAAGCCGCCTCTGTATTTGTATATCTTTAATAGTAGATTGACATTAATCGCCTTATATTCCTTGGACGAAAATATTTTTTCACCATGGATAAGTACTTTAGCGATACTCCCTCTAACCTTCGGTTGTCTATAGATTGTTCCCTCAATAATTATCTCTTTGTCCGTATTTTTTACTGACGACAATTCTGATAGGGTTGATTTGCTGTGACTAAAATTAATTCCAAGCAATATAAACACTAAAAGAAACCAATAGTTCCGAAAATTGGATGGGAGTGCAAAAGCTAAACCTGTAAGTATTATAATTATCAGGGGGAGAAGAAAAACAGGTAGGTCGAATCTGGTAAGCATGTAATGATCAATAAGTATACCGATAACGGTTGCAAACAATGCAGGAACAAGGGGACGAGAGCGCATAAAACACCATTATGAGTTAATCATGCTATTTTCATTGCGAGGCTAAACTCTTGATTCTGTTTTACTGTAATTTGCAGTTTTGAGAGGTTAAATTTGAAATCGGAAACTGGAAATTTGGTATTAGTACAGCCACAAAGTAACTGAGAGACTAAGACTCTTAAATGATTCATTATTTCTTATGCACAGTAAAAGGTAAATCTTTAAATTTCTTGGAGAATTATCCTTACTTTTTCTTATAAGATTTTGAAATTTATATTTTTCCTTCGTGACTTTGTGCCCCTGGCCCAGGCCTGGCATTGCAAATTTGGTGTTTGATATAAAATTCTTGAAAAAACCAATAACACGCATGCAATAAGCTCATTATGTCGCGCCAGGGCAGGCTTTGTGGCTGAACTGTTGATAAACGTCTACTGCCTCTCCCGCCAAATCTTTGACCCAAGAAGAGACAATTTTTTATCGAGATCTTGATAGCCTCGGTCAAGATGGTACACACGAGAAATTTCAGTCCTTCCTCTTGCTGCAAGTCCGGCAAGGATAAGAGATGCACTGGCCCTCAAATCCGTGGCCATAACCTGTGCGCCAAATAAATTTCTTGTGCCCCTAATCAAGGCCTGACCTCCGTTAATCTCAATATCCGCCCCCATTCTCCTTAATTCACTTACATGCATGAATCTATTTTCAAATATTGTCTCCCTGATCATACTCCATCCATCAGCAATACACATCAATGCCATGAACTGTGCCTGCATGTCAGTAGGAAAGCCTGGATATTGCGTTGTTTTTATATCGACACTTTTAATTTCTCCATTGGGCCTTGCAACGATATCTTTACCGCTTTTTTCTACCTCAATTCCACTGTCATGGAGTTTTTTAATAACCGCCTCTATGTATTCTTCACCATACCCTTTTAGCCTTACATACCCATTAGTTATAGCCGCAGCAATTAAGAATGTCCCGGCCTCAACACGATCAGGTATAATGGTGTATTCAACTGGATGCAGTGCTTTAACCCCTGTTATAGTTATGCTATCAGTGCCGAAACCGCTAATTTGTGCCCCCATCTGATTAAGCATATTTGCCAGATCAACAACCTCCGGTTCTTTAGCAGCATTGTGTAAAACAGTTGTGCCCTCAGTTTTTACCGCTGCCATCATTAAATTTTCCGTACCTGTGACAGTCGATATGTCAAAAAATATATCTGCTCCATGAAGCTTATTTGCGGTTGCCACTACATATCCATGCTCTAAAGTTATATCTGCCCCCATGGCATGCAATCCTTTTAGATGCATATCTATTGGCCGGGCCCCTATTGCACAGCCCCCGGGTAAAGAAATTTTCGCTTTACCCAGTCTAGATAAGAGGGGTCCTAAAACAAGTATGGAGGCACGCATTGTCTTCACTAAATTATATGGGGCAGTATAGTCTTTGAGGTTATCCGAGTTCACTCTAAGTTTTTTTCCATTTTCATTAAAGGAAACCCCGAAATCTGATAAAATATTTTTTATAGTAGAAATATCTCTTAATTTTGGTACATTATCTAATGTATGCCATCCGCCAGTCAAAAGACATGCAGCAAGAGCAGGCAAGGCTGCGTTCTTGGCCCCGCTAATAGTCACCTCTCCGTTAAGTGGGATTCCTCCCTCAATGATTATCTTATCCATTATTTCTCTGTGCCTTTATTGCCCTAAATTTTTTTCTATAATCCATGATTCTTTCACTATAATCATAGAATTTTAATGATTCTAATAAAGACAAGGCCTTTTTAGTCTGGTCCGGGGCCATTTCCATCAAAAGCCATCCTCCAGGCTTAAGGTACCTCCAGCTTTCCTTAATTATTCTTTGAATAAAATACATCCCGTTTTCATGCCCATCAAGGGCAATTTTAGGCTCATATAAATATATTTCGGGAGACAAGTTTTGAATCATCTCTGTAAGGATATAAGGAGGGTTGGATATAACTATATCAAAATTATTAGAAAAGGATTGAAAGGGTTCCCAAAGGTCGCCTTGAAAAAATTTTATTTGACTGTCAACGTTATGGCGCTTAGCGTTTTTATTAGCGGTATTAATGGCATTAGAGGAAATATCGCTTGCCCATATATCAGCCAACGTAATCTCCTTTGCCAGGGATATGGCTATAACACCACAGCCGGTGCATAAATCTAATATTTTGGGTTTCAAGCTTTGAGGTAATAAATTCTCTTTTTTTAGCTTAAGAACCTCTTCAATAAGAATTTCAGTTTCTGGCCTTGGGATTAGAACGGATGGATTTACTAAAAAATCAAGGGACCAAAACTCTCGATATCCAGTAATATACTGAAGGGGCTCTCTTTTTATACGTCTTCTAATAAGTGATCGAAAACCATTTAGCTCAAATTCATTCAGTGGTCGGTCAAACTCAAGGTAAAGTTCAATCCTTGTCTTTTTTAATTGATACGCAAGCAAAACCTCGGCGCAAAGTCTTGGTTCCTCTATGTCTTTTTCTCGTAATAAATCGGCGGCTACATTCAAAAGTTTCTGAATAGTCCACCTTTTTTTTATCATGACAGTTTTGCAGCTTCCTCCTTTTTGGCCTCTGCATTAAAGTACGCTACAATGGGGTCTAATAATAAATCAAGTCTACCATGTAAAATATCTTCGAGTCTGTATATTGTCAGTCCTACCCTGTGGTCAGTCACTCTACCTTGGGGGAAATTATAGGTTCTGATTCTCTCGCTTCTATCGCCTGAACCTACCATATCTTTTCGCTCTTTAGAAATTTTGGATTGCTGCTCTTCCATCTGCCTGTCTAACAGGCGAGAACGGAGAACCTTCATGCCTTTTGCCTTGTTTTTGTGTTGAGATTTTTCATCCTGGCAGGAAACAACTAATCCGGTAGGGATATGGGTAATTCTAACAGCAGAATCTGTAGTGTTAACACTTTGTCCTCCTGGACCTGAGGATCTATATACATCTATTCTAAGTTCAGAGGGATCAATAGACACGTCTACCTCTTCGGCCTCCGGCATTACTGCAACAGTAACAGCAGAGGTATGTATCCTTCCCTGGGCCTCAGTTTCTGGCACTCTCTGCACCCTGTGAACTCCACTTTCATATTTCAATCCACTATATACCCTTTCCCCTCCTATTGATGCAATTATCTCTTTAAAACCACCCAAACCTGTAAGGTTTTGGCTAAGAATATCTATTTTCCATTTTTTTCTCTCAATATAGTAGCCATACATTCTAAAGAGATCCGCTGCAAACAAAGCTGCCTCTTCCCCTCCTGTTCCTGCTCTTATTTCAAGGATAACGTCTTTTTCATCTCTTGGATCCTTAGGCGCCAGCAGAAGCCCCATCTCACTTTCAAGCCTATTTAATTCATCCTCCAGGCTATGTATTTCTGAATGAGCTAACTCCCTGATCTCTAGATCCGAATCATCAAGAAGGCTTTTGGTATCCTCAATTTTTTCCTTTGCCTCCCTGTGCTTTCTGAAAATATCTACTATAGGTTTAAGATTAAAATGTTCTTTTACATATTTTTGATAAAGGTCCTTCTGTTGGATAATTTCCGGCTTGCTCAATTCAAATTCTAAATCATTGAGTCTATTCTCTGCTTCTTCAATTTGTGAAAACATTATTTCTTATTCTCTTTTTCTATAATCTATCCGTATAATTACAGCGATAGAAAACACTTTAACTAATAATTAGGAATCTCATAAAAGGTCTTTTGCCGACTATTTTGGCCGCTTTTGGAAAAACCATGTTTTTATTCTTTTTAGCTGTAAGTTTTGAAGCTTTCCCTTTGCATTTCTTAATCAATTAACAATACTTGCTAAAGACCTATAAAGATAAGTTTGATAAGTGGTCTTGATGGTGATTAAAGTATGGATTATTCAATAGGCCGGGCAGACCTATTTCAAAAAAATTTCAAATAGCATTCATTGCTAATTTTTTTCGGGTATTAACAATAAACAGCCGTTAATTTTTATTTTCTTTACCGTACTGTACGTTTTGATATTTACGCTTAAATCTTTCGACACGGCCTCTTGTATCTACGATCTTTTGTTGCCCAGTATATAATGGATGGCACTGAGAACATATTTCCACCTTTATTTCTTTTGCCGTTGAATAGGTCTCAAATTCATTTCCGCATGCACAATGTACGAGTGTTTTTTGAAAGGGTGGGTGAATATCTTTCTTCATATTCCAAATCTCCGTTTATTAAAGATTAAAAGTAAACATATTACAGTGTATACGAAATTATCACAATTTACAATCTCGTAAAAGTTTTTTGTCGGCGATCTTGACCATCTTTGGGTCATGATTCATATAATGTGTGTTGAAAATTCCAAACTGTTTTAGGCCTTCAGGCCACTACGTATGATATCAGAATGTACATGTTATTGATTCATTGACGCCAGGAATTCTTTGTTGCTCTTTGTGCCCCTCATTTTTTCTAATAGGAATTCCATGCTATCAACCGTTGTTAGGGGGGCAAGGAGTTTACGCAATATCCATATACGATTTAGGTCTGCTGAATCAATCAGGAGTTCTTCTTTCCTTGTTCCTGATCGATTTATATCAAAGGCAGGAAAAACTCTCCTGTCACTTAATTTTCTATCGAGGTTTACTTCCATATTACCGGTTCCTTTAAATTCTTCAAATATAACCTCGTCCATCCTGCTCCCAGTATCAATTAAAGCGGTTGCTATTACAGTAAGGCTACCTCCCTCTTCGAGGTTCCGTGCGGCCCCAAAAAATCTCTTTGGCCTGTGAAGGGCATTTGAATCAACGCCGCCAGATAAAATTTTTCCACTTGGAGGCACTACGGTATTATAGGCTCTGGCCAATCGTGTAATACTATCCAATAAGATAAAGACATCCTTTTTATGCTCAACAAGTCTTTTTGCCCTTTCCAGAACCATTTCAGCTACCTGCACATGTCGCTGTGGAGGCTCATCAAATGTTGAGCTAATAACCTCAGCCTCTACAGAGCGGGCCATATCAGTTACCTCCTCTGGCCTCTCATCAATCAGCAGAACTATTTTGTATATATCCGGGTGGTTTTTAGTCACTGCATTGGCAATATCTTTAAGCAACATCGTTTTTCCAGTTCGAGGAGGAGATACTATTAATCCCCTCTGTCCCTTGCCTATTGGATTCATTAAATCCATAATTCTTGTTGAAAAATTCTTAGGATCTGTTTCCAGTTTGACCCTCTCTGTAGGATAAAGAGGTGTCATATTATCAAATAATATTTTATCAGATGCCACCTGCAGGTCATCAAAGTTGATACTTTCTACCTTTAATAAGGCAAAATACCTTTCGCCCTCTTTTGGTGGCCTTATCTGACCTGAGACAGTATCTCCTGTCTTTAGATTAAACCTTTTGATTTGTGAAGGAGATATGTACATATCGTCAGGTCCTGGGAGGTAGTTAGAATCCGGCGATCTTAAAAAACCAAATCCATCAGGCAAAGTCTCCAAAACACCTCCCCCGTATATTACACCATTTTGTTCTGTCTGGGCCTTTAAAATGCTAAAGATAAGATCCTGTTTTCGCATACCACTGGCCCCGCTAACCTCAAATGATTTTGCCAGGTTAACTAATTCACTGATATTTTTCTTTTTAAGTTCTACTAAGTTCATATTTTACCGCACCTCTATAAATTTCAATATGTATTCCCATTTATTTACCTCATTTTAATGCTAAGGGAAAAAATGGTAAATAATCCATATAAGCCAAGATAGAATGTTATAATCTTATTTCATTTCCTGGAGATTCTTAGTAAATGATGACTCTTACATTGATTTTTGATGATAAAAAGATAAATAACCTTTTTTTGCGAGGAAATAATTTTCGTGGGTTAGTAAGCTATTATCCTGATATAATATACTTCGAATACCGTTCTGTCAAGGTATTTTGTAATATATATTTTGTAATATACTTAATAACAAGTCATAAATTTATTGCTGATGTATGAATAGCTACAAATAATATCTGCTTTTGTTTAACCATTTCAGGAAAGTGTTCATATCATCAGGAAGAGATGCTTTAAATTCAACATATTTCTTTGAGTCAGGGTGGGTAAATCCCAACAATTCAGCATGAAGCATTTGTCTCCCCACCAGATTAAGGCATTCTCTAATTTTTAAGGATTCTTTTTTCCACCACTTTTTTCCATATCCATAAACAAGATCCCCTACTATAGGATGTCCCATATATGCCATATGAACTCTTATCTGGTGGGTTCTTCCAGTTTTAAGACGTATACTCAGTAATGAGAAGCTATGAGAAAAAGTATCCAGTGCCACCCATTCAGTAATAGACGTCCTGCCATTTAAAAGAGAAATATTCATCTCTTTTCTTTTGGTTGGATGCCTGTTAATTGGTAAATCTATTATTCCATTCTCTTGCCCAAAACTACCATGGACAATGGATAAGTATTTTTTCTTTATCTCTCTTTGCTTGAATTGGCTGGACAAAAATTCATGGGCATAATCTTTTTTTGCTACTACCATAACACCTGATGTATCCTTATCAAGCCTATGTACAATTCCAGGTCTTGTCTGGTCTTTAGAACGGGATAAATTGGTACCCCTCTTTAACAGCCCATGGACTAAGGTTCCTTTATTGAGGCCTCCAGGCGGATGAACTACTAAGCCTGGAGGTTTATTGATTACTAATATTGAATTATCTTCATAAAGAATGTCAAATTCTACATTTTCAGTTGTATCTAATAGCCCTGGTAATGGTAACAATAAAAATTTTACGCTATCACCAGGTCTAAGAACATAACTGGGTTTTTTTCTCTCACCGTTAACTGTTGCTGCACCTGACCTAATAAGGCTCTGAATCCTTGCCCTGGACAGGTTGGAAATTTTTTTAGAGCAGAGAAATTTATCAAGCCTTGTATCAGAATTTTCTGACGACTGATAGAAAATAAAGGTTTTCTCCCTGCTGTCTGGCACAACCTTATAATTTTTTAAAGTATTACTATTTAGCGGAAGACTGTATAAAGAGGCTTGACTTGATATCTCTTTCCACATCTTCTTCCTTCATGTTCTCAGCAAGAGAAATTTCCTTTACAAGTAAACTTCGTGCCGTGTCTAACATCTTTCTTTCACCAAAAGAAAGTTCCTTATCCCTCTTAATTGTACTTAGATCACGGAATACTTCTGCGATCTCAAAGACAGAACCACTTTTAATTTTATCCATATAATCCCTATAACGTCTATTCCAGGTCTGACCATCATCTACAGCTCTGTCATTCTTTTGGAGTATGGAGAAAATCTTTGATACTTCCTTTGAGTTTACAATCTGTCGTAATCCAACACTTGTAGTATTTGAAGACGGGACCATAATAATCATATTATTTTCAAGGATTCTTATTATGAAAAAATTTTCCTGGGAGCCTGCAATCTCCCTCTCTTCAATCCTCTCGATAAGCCCAACACCATGGGCTGGATAAACTGCTAAGTCCCCTACCTTAAACATTATTACCTCCTGTTAACATTAGAAATTCAATCGGCGTAAATTGATGATTTTGCAAAACGAGCTTTTGCCGCCTATTGTGTTTATTTTATTATTTATAAAATTCCGCGCTAAACACCACAAACTGGGCCAAAGATTCTAAAACAGTTTATAATGTTTAACGCTGAGCATTTCATAGATAACTTTCCACATTGGCCAAAATTGTTGGCAAAAGAACTTTTACGAAATTGCCAATATTTAACTTCCTAAAAAAGCAGTCTTTAATTCACTTAACCATTATTATATTTTGCCATGGAAAACATTTAATCTTAAATAAGATTTAAAGGCGCAATTGAATTTCATAATGGAGTTAATATTTTACATCAAAAATAACCCAACAGCCGGCAGTATTGGGGCAATTACAAGGGATACAACAGACATTAATTTAATTAAAATATTCATTGCCGGGCCGGAGGTGTCCTTAAAAGGGTCGCCCACAGTGTCACCGACTACAGCAGCTTTATGGTTATCAGAGCCCTTTCCGCCTAAGTGGCCTTCTTCAATATATTTTTTAGCATTGTCCCAAGCGCCCCCGCTATTGGCCATAAAAAGGGCCAGAAAGGCTCCCATGAGTGTTGCGCCCAAAAGCGTGCCACCGAGGGTTTCTTTACCCAAAAAGAGACCTACTGCAACCGGGGTAAGAATTGCAATGAGGCCTGGCGCCACCATCTTCTTAAGGGCCGATGTAGTTGCTATGGATACGCAGGTTGCAGGATCAGGTTTAACGCCTTCTTTCCCTTCAAGCAACCCTGGAATTTCTCTAAACTGCCTTCGTATTTCTTCTACTATGCTAAAAGCGGCTTCTCCTACAGATGTCATTGTTAATGCACCGCAAAGCATTGGAACAATGCCACCGATAAAAATCCCTATTACTACCATGGGATTCTTGATATCAATTACTGTAAGCCCTGCTGCCTGTGTGTACGCAACGAAAAGGGCGAGTGCAGTTAATGCAGCCGAGCCTATGGCAAATCCTTTACCTATCGCAGCAGTTGTATTCCCAAGGGCATCGAGACTATCTGTTATCTTTCTTGTTTCAGGTCCGAGACCGGACATTTCTGATATGCCTCCGGCATTATCGGCAATTGGACCATATGCATCAACTGTCATAGTGGCGCCAACTGTTGCCAGCATTCCAACTGCAGATAAACCAATTCCATAAATACCTGCTGCCTGAAACCCAACAAAGGTAGCTGCGCATATACCAAGAATAGGCAGATAGGTTGATTGCATACCTACGGCAAGACCGGCTATAATTACAGTAGCTGATCCAGTAGCAGACTGTTCGGCAATATGCCTGACCGGAGGACCGGATGTATAATACTCGGCTAAAAGGCCAATTGCAATACCGCACAATAGGCCGGATATAATAGCCCAAAAAGCACCCCATGGCATGCCAAGGTAATGGGTTATAACAGCAACCAGAAGTATAAGAACCGCGGCTGCAACATAGGTTGTATACCTTAGGGCGCCTGCAGGATTACCCCTTTGAAAAATTTTAATAGAAAATACACCGGCAAATGAACCTATTAAACCTGCCATAACAACCAATATAGGCATTGCCATGAATTTAAGTTTAATAACCGTAGCTGAAGCGCCCTCCAGCGCTGGAAAATTCTTAATAAAGGCAGCAAGGGTATCAGGCGTATTAATAGCCAAGGTGGCGGCAATTGCTATTGTGGCGATTACAGATCCAACATAGGATTCAAATATGTCAGCTCCCATACCTGCGATATCCCCTACATTATCCCCTACATTATCGGCAATAACCCCGGGATTCCTTGGATCATCCTCGGGAATCCCAGCCTCTACCTTCCCTACAAGATCGGCTCCAACATCCGCAGCCTTTGTATAAACTCCACCTCCAACCCTTGCAAATAAGGCAATTGAGCTTGCACCCATGGCAAACCCATTAATATATTTTGCCGTTTCCGGATCTCCACCGTACATCCAGAACCAAAACCCCAGCCCAAGTAGGCCAAGACTTGCTACTGAAAGACCCATCACTGAACCGGAAAAATATGAAACATTAAGGGCACTGGCCTGCCCATTTTTATTGGCTGCATTTGCGGTTCTTGAATTTCCTTTGGTAGCCGCACTCATGCCTGAAAATCCGGCCAACATAGAGCAAAAAGAACCGGTAACAAATGCAATGGCGGTTTTCCATGATATAAAACCAAGCAATAGGAAAACGATTGCGATAAAAAATAATAAGACTGAATATTCTTTCTTTAAAAATGCCATAGCCCCATCATGGATCATTTCCTCAAGTTCCTGGATCAGCTTACTTCCATTTGGTTGTTTTTTTACGTACAGGAATATCAAATAAGCTATAATCAAACCTACGATTCCTAAATAAGGCGCATAAACAGTTAATCCTTGCATTATTCTTTTACCTCCCTCTTCACAATTATCATAGAATTAAAGTTATTCATCGCAATTTCCACACCGTTTAAAATAAACGACTCAACAGCCTCTATCACAACATTAAGCACACCATCCATTATCTTTTCTTGGTCACTATAGAAAGGATTTAAGACAAAATCTTCAATCAGTTCCTCGTTTTTTGGACGACCTATCCCTATCTTAATTCTGATAAAATAAGTTGATCCAAGATGAAGGATTATCGACTGCACGCCTCGGTGACCTCCGGCCCCACCTCCACGAACCATTTTGATTCGACTTACCTCCAAATCAAGGTCATCATGGACTACCATCAAATTGTTCATCTCTACGGCATAGTTATCCACCAAACGCTTAACAGCTAAGCCGGAGTTATTCATAAAAGTCTGCGGACAGGCAAGAACAACATCTTTGTTGAAGCATTCCGTTTTTGCTGATTTAGAGTGAAAGCGTTTGTCATGCAAACGAAGGTGATACTTTTTTAATAGGAGATCAATGACCTTAAAGCCAAGATTATGTCTGCTGTAATTATATTCAAGGCCTGGATTACCAAGTCCTACAATAAGATAGGTAATGTTAGGATTCCTCCTTTTCTCCTGTTTTTTCACTTACAGCTTCCTCAGTCTCAGCCTCTTCTCCCTCTGCTTCCTCCTTCTCTTCTTCAACTTTTGGTGCAACAACTGTAGCAACAGCAAGGCCTTCGTCTTCTGTTGACGTTAAGCCGGTGGGAAAAGGAACATCCCTTATGTGTATCGTCTCGCCTATATCAAGATTGGATACATCAACCTCTATTTTTTCAATCAAGTCTTTTGGTAAAAGCGATACGCTCAATTCTCTCCTGGTATGCTGCAAAATACCCCCATTTGTTACTCCTATCGGCGTGTTTATAAGGACAACAGGGATATTTACCTCTATTGCCTCACCAAGAGCAATCTCATAAAGGTCAACATGCAGATAATGCCTCGTAACAGGATCTATCTGCACCTCTTTTATCATGACTGTTTTTGGTTTGCTTTTTTTGCCAGAGCTTATGTTTAAATCAAATATAATATTCTCAGAAGATTTTCCCCTAAGCATCTTTTCGAGCTCTGAATAATTTACGGAGAGCATAACAGGGCTTGTCTTTGGGCCATAAAAAATGGCGGGGATTTTCCCTAAATCTCTCAGTCTTCGAGCCTGACCTTTACCAGTTTCATTTCTTATTTCAGAATTAAGTTGTTCATTGGCCATTGTTAACTCCGGTAACTAACATTTATTGTTCATTGTTTAATATTTCTATTCTTAAAGGTACCATGCAAAGCGGTTAATCATATGGAAGCAAGGGTGTCGGCCCCGTGAAAATCTGATAAATCCTTTGTATTTTACCTATATAATTTTGTGTCTCCCTTTATACAAAAAGGGAACTAATAGATCTTGAAAAATACACCCTTTTGATTGCCTCTCCCAGGATCTCTGCTACAGACACAACCTTAATTTTTGTGCACCCTGAGGCCTTTCTGTTTAATGGTATGGTATTTGTTACTAAAAGTGTCTCAATAGGAGAATCAGCCAAACGCTTTGCCGCATTACCAGATAAAACTGGATGAGTGCAGCACGCATAGACGTTTTTTGCTCCATTTTTAATTAAGGCATGAGCAGCCTGATCAAGGGTACCTGCCGTGTCAACCATATCATCAAGAAGAATTGCTGTTTTCCCATTTACATCACCAATTACATTCATTGCCTCTGCAATATTTGGTTCTTCCCTTCGTTTATCTATAATTGCCAAAGACGCATTAAGCCTTTTTGCAAAAGCGCGAGCCCTCTCTACACCACCAGCATCTGGGGAAATTATTGATAGATTGTCTTCAAAATTTTCTGTGATATATTTTAAGAGGATAGGGGCAGCAAATAAATTGTCTACAGGGATATTAAAGTAGCCCTGAATCTGCCCGGCGTGAAGATCAATTGAAATTACCCTATTCACGCCAGAGACAGTTATGAGGTCAGCTAAAAGTTTTGCGCTTATAGGAACCCGAGGCTTAACCTTTCTATCCTGCCTGGCGTATCCGTAGTAAGGTATTACCGCTGTTATGCTTTTTGCAGATGCCCTTTTAAGCGAATCAGTAATTATTAAAAGCTGCATGAAATTATCATTAACAGGACTGCATGTTGACTGGATTATAAAGGCATCTTTTCCTCTGACATTTTCATCAATTTCAATTCTAATCTCCCCATCGCTAAAGGTTGAATTTAACATCTCCCCAGGAAGAATGTCTAAATAATCGCAGACCTCTTTAGTAAGTTTTACGTTTGATGTTCCTCCAAATACTTTCAGATTATCAATAAGTTCATTCATAACTTTTTACTTTTTAAAGACAATTATGACAATTTTAAAATTTCTTTTGACGTTGATTTTGGCCATTTTTGTGAGGTGATTCATAAAATGCCGGGCATTAAAATTCCAAACGATTTTATTTTATTATGCCGAGTTTTAAGAATTTACTTAAGCGTTTGATGAATCCCAAAATGGACATCATGGTCAAATAAAAGAACTCTTTACGAGACCATTAATTATACTATATTTTCCTGGCTGGGGTGGGAGGATTCGAACCTCCGAATGCGGGCTCCAAAGGCCCGTGTCTTACCGCTTGACGACACCCCAAAAAAAATATCACCATCTATAGCCTGGAGCTGATAATCTGAGGAGTAGATTTACAAAGGATCGCATGGTAGAGTTTATCCATTTATAGTCTCTTGCTTTTTGCCTTTATGTCTTACTTCCAATAAGATTATCAAACAAAGGTCTTTGCCTTAAGGTGATGGCTTTTCTCACGCCCCTCTAAAGAGACAATAAACCTCTCTTCTTTTATCTTCCAATCAGTTTCTCAAGCCAGGATTTTAATGTAATCCCTCAACTACAAAAACATCGCTATCTTTTCGTAGATCAAATATTTTGCTGGCCTTAAAGGCCTCTTCCGATGATCTAAAAAGACCAAATACGCTGGGACCACTACCGGTCATTAGCGCGCTAAAGGCGCCTAACTTCAATAGGGATGTCTTGATTGATCCAAGAAAAGGATACCTTTTAAAGGTTACTGCCTCAAGATCATTAGATAGCATATCTGGATTCTTAAAAACCCCATTTCTAAAATCAAACATTATATCTTTATTTTTTATTTTTGTCAAATCTAATTTAGTATTTTTATATGCCCATTCAGTTGAGACCATGAGCCTTGGGCTAACAATCACATACCAAATATCCGGAAAATTATCTATTGGCTCAAGTATTTCCCCAATGCCTCTGGCTATGGCTGGTCTTTGTAATAAAAAAAAAGGCACATCTGCACCTAACGACAAGGCTACCTTTTCGAGCTCTTTTTTTGATAGTGGGTTCTCCCAAAGCCTGTTCAAGGCCTTTAATGTTGCCGCTGCGTCACTGCTTCCGCCACCCAGGCCGGAAGAAATTGGTATCTTTTTATCTACAGTAATTCTGACACCTTTATTGATGCCTGTTTTTTCAAAAAAATAGAGGGCTGCCCTATAAACTAAGTTATCCTGTTTATCTTTCAGTTCCCTACCGTGCCAATATATCTTTACACCAGACTCAATCTTATCAAGCTTTAAAATATCATAAAGGGAAACCGGGGCAAAAATAGAAAATAATTCGTGATACCCATCTTCTCTTACGCCTACAATATTTAACAATAAATTTAACTTTGCTGGAGCCAGTATCTCAATTGAGGCCCCCTTGGGGGTACTCAATCCATCCTCTTTATATTCCCTAATTAGATACATTATTATTTACTTGCTTCAACAAAGCGCATACGCAAATCGAAGAGCATTTGCTCTATAAGCTTTCCCTCATCTTGAGAAATATTGCCTTTAGTTTTATCTTGCAACATACTTATAATGTCGATCGATTGTTTTGCAAGGTCCATGTTTTTTCTTTTTTCTCCAGATACAGGGTCTGCAATCTCACCAAGGTGTAAAAGAACTGATGAGCTTAGGGAGAGAATGAATGATGAAAAATTTACCTCTGGCAAAGGAGCAGTCCTCTTTTCCTCTTTCGCCTCTTCCTTTACCTCTGCTTTGACAGCATCCTCAGTTTCTATTTTTGTATCTCCATGGCTATCAAAAGTTCTTTTATCTTTAATAACAAATCCCTGTCCCTCCATTTCTTCAGGCATTTTTTCCTCCTTTATAAATAAAAATTTTAAACTTCAACTGTATAATTTCAAAAATGTTTGCAATTAATTAAATTTTACAAAAATTAGCCAGAGAGGGCAAGAGAAATTCTATGTGTGCATAGATCCTGATTATGACTAAATAAAAAATCAGCATGCCAGCTCAATAAATAGCGGTAACCACTCTTACATCAATTATCGACTGTCTGTTGGTACCTGCATATATCTGTGTCTGATATATAAATACAAGATTAAATTTTTTCTATATGTGTATGTTTCTTAAAAGCACATAATTTAAACAATAAGCCTCATTATCAGGTCAATCTAATTTACTGTTTAACCATTTAATTAAACAACTTACATCTTAATGAAATATAATTTCAGAATATATATCCAAAGAAATCACCTTGACATAATATCCATTGATAGTTTATTTTAATGTGCAATTGGGAATTGTACTTAGCCTCATACATTTCATAATTTGCGGTCATTGCCATATTTCAAAACTCAATGAGAAATATTCAGCCATACTCTTCTATTGGTTTTATAAGTACACTGGCTTATCCCTGAATGTAGTATCTGTTAGCAATAGTAAAAATTTTGCGTTTACCTAAAATATGGTTTACTATGGCTTAAGGCATAGTTACAAAAAAGGCAAGGTTATTAAAAAAGTGGCTGAGTCAGATTTGGCCGACTCACTTATTAAATAAGTAAGAAAGATGGATGATTAACATGGAAAATATTTCGAGACGATATTCACAATTTTTTATACCTACACTTAAGGAAATACCTGCTGAGGCAGAGCTTAAAAGTCATCAATTAATGTTAAGGGCCGGCATGATAAGAAAATTATCTGCGGGAATATACACATATCTCCCCTTTGGCCTTATGGCCATTAAAAAATTAGAAAGTATTGTGAGGGAGGAGATGAATAAGGCCGGGGCTATTGAGCTTTTACTCCCTGGCGTTCAACCTGGCGATTTATGGATGGAGAGCGGTAGATGGGATTATTATGGCCCGGAGCTTTTAAGGTTCCGAGACCGGCACAACAGGGAGTCATGCCTTGGCCCAACCCATGAAGAGGTAATCACTGATCTTGTAAGAAGGGAAATCCACTCCTATAAACAGCTGCCCATTACTTTATATCAAATCCAGACAAAGTTCAGGGATGAAATTAGGCCTCGTTTCGGGGTTATGAGGGCCAGAGAATTCATCATGAAAGACGCATACAGTTTTGATATAGATGAAGAAGGGGTAAACCTCAGTTATGAAAAAATGTACAACGCATATGAATCAATCTTTAGAAGATGCGGATTAAAATTCCGTGCAGTTGAGGCGGACACAGGGTCAATAGGGGGAAGCTTTTCTCACGAATTTATGGTTATATCAAGCAGTGGTGAGGACGATATCGTAAGCTGCCAGAGCTGCCATTATGCCTCTAATTTAGAAAAGGCAGAGGTAATAACGAAGGAAGATAATAATCAATCAAATGAGGAGATAAAAGAATTAAAAACCGTTAACACGCCAGATATAAAAACAATTGAGGATGTAACTAAATTTTTATCCATAAGGACGGAAAGGCTGGTTAAAACTCTTATCTACCAAACAGAACAAGGGCCAATAGCTGCTTTGGTAAGAGGAGACCATGAGTTAAATGAATCCAAATTAAAAAATGTACTTCAAGCACAGGAACTTACAATGGCTGACCAAGAGACTGTTTTTGACGTTACAAATGCCCCCATAGGTTTTGCCGGCGCCATAGGCCTGAAAGTCAGGATAGTGGCCGACCATACAATTAAAGGTATGAAAAATATGGTAATGGGTGCAAATGAAAAAGATAAGCACATCCTCAATGTAAATGAGGGACGGGATTTTACTGTGGATGAATATGCGGATTTAAGGATTATCAGTATCTCTGATCCATGCCCCAGGTGCGGTGGTAACTTAAAGTTTAGCAAGGGCATTGAGGTTGGCCATGTCTTTAAGTTAGGAATTAAGTACAGTAAGGCCCTTAAGGCAAACTTCTTAGATAATAATGGCAGGGAAAACCCCATTATTATGGGCTGCTATGGCATAGGCATAGGCCGAACAATTGCAGCTGCCATAGAGCAGACCCATGATGATAACGGCATTGTTTTTCCCGTTTCTATCTCTCCTTTTGAAGTAATACTATTACCCCTTGAAATGCATGACCCCAATGTCAAAAAGGTTGCGGAAAATTTATACCAAAATTTAAACAACTCAGGCGTAACGGTTTTTTTCGATGATAGAGACGAAAGAGCCGGCTTTAAACTAAAGGATGCAGATCTTCTTGGTATACCGGTAAGGGCCGCTATAAGCTTAAAAACACTTAAAAAAAACTCTATAGAAATAAAATTGCGATCAGATAAAGATTTCAAATTAATGCCTGTAGGAAAAGCCCCTGAGGCAATAAAAGAAATTGTCCAAGGCCTCTATGATTCGCTTAAATGACATAACTTCAAAAATTCTCTCCTATCATCCAACTGCAGATATAGGTCTTATTGAA